>CAXQZJ010000144.1:0-30603 GCA_964228145.1 Alteromonadaceae bacterium
CTGATGAGAGTTATCGTAGTCGAAGCTCAATTCATGGCCTTCTGCCATGGTGTAATTCAGGGTAAAGCCATAATGTTCATTGGTGTTATCCACCGTACGGCCACCACTACCAAAGCCCAGTGAACGCACATGAGTAACACCGTTAGGGTCAACGGCAGGTGAAAACTGCGGTGATGACGCCATTTGCTCATACATACTGCCGCGTACGCCCAGGCTCAACACGTTAGCGATTAACGGGCCGGTCACGCTGAAATCGGTAGTGATGTCATTGCCAAAATCATCATCGGTCTGGAAGCTACGGCCAAACGTGATAGCTCCGGCCCAGTCATCATTGTGCTTTTTAGTGATAATGTTGATTACGCCACCCAGCGCATCTGCACCGTATAAGGTGGATGCGGGTCCGCGGATCACTTCCACGCGCTCAATGGTGTCTATCGGTGGAATATGGTTGAAGGCATTGCCGCCAAAATTATTCGGGTAGATGTCGCCATGGTTATTCTGGCGCTTACCATCTATCAGAATCAAAGTGTATTCACCGGTTAATCCACGCATGCTCACGCTGCCCTGGCCGGTTTTGTCCCGCGTAGTGCCAATATCGATACCTTCCTGATACTTAACTGCATCAAGGATCGAGGTGAAGGCTCTGGACTTAATTTCTTCAGCGCTGATCACTGAGATACTGGCAGGGGCTTCGGTAATTTTCTGTTCGAAACCAGTTGCCGTTACAACGATATGCTCTATGTCAGCACCGTCGGGGCTTTCGACTTGTTGAGCGTTTGCACTTACTGCAATCCCTAATTGCAGCGCGATAGCGAGTGTTGAGTAACGAAAACTGGTGTTCATCTTAATCCTTATCGAGGTTCTTTGCTTATGTCACGTTGAGTGCTTTATGGGCGCACATCATACTTGCAAAGAAAATAAGATCAACACAAATGAGAATTATTTTTATTTACTTATGTCAAAAAGTCTCATTTAACTTTAACGTAATTCAAAAATGGAAGGTAAAATCAATCTGGATAAAGTCGTCTTTACGAATAAAGTACAGTGGGTCCATCTGCTGTTCGGCGTTGAACAACCAAATATCCACACCGAGTGTCCAATGAGCCGATAGCCGTGTACTGGCCTCCAGTACATAGGTATAACTGTTTGAGTCATCCAAATCCTGCACCCAACCGGTGAGAATTTCGCTACTATCGATATCATTGAAGGCCAGACGGGCGCCGACAAACACATCGTTTTGACCTAACACGCTGGCTTGTTGATCCCGGCTGTCGTATTGATACTCCATTAACCAACCCACATCCATGCCGCTGTCGGTGACACCATAAAAGGTGTACTCAAAGCCTGCGACCACAGCATGAAAATCATCAAACATTTCCCCTTCACGGCGGATTGCCTCAAGTTTCCAAATCCAGTCGCCGCTCAGGTACACACCTTCCAGTCCATATTGACGCATTTGCGTATAGAAAGGCCGCAACTGGCCGATATTGGTTGGATCTGCGACCAGCATCGGCTCCCGGGACGTACCGTCAAACGCTGATAGCGCAAACTCCAGATCACCCACCATATGAGACCAGCGTATCGCGTAGTCGATGTGGGTGTCGTGATCGTCCGACTCATACAAGGCGTCATCATCGGTGTTGATTGGCACGGGTAAGCGTAAGCGGCCATCCTGCCCTGCAAAGGTTCGCTCGCGAAAATAAGGCATAACAAATACATCGAGTAAGCCCCAGTCACCGATAGATGAGACACGCACCATGGGTTGGCCCAACTTATCTTCGGTATCAGGGTGTTCGACCAAGTCTGTTTGGTTAATCACATCGACCAAATGAAGTGATTCAGTCTGCCCCCAAAACACTTTGTCGATGCCGGCATGGACTTCCCAGCCATCTCCCACATGAAAGTACTTGAACTCCCTGACGTCCCAATGACTGCGCCTGGCATCCTCACTGTCCCCACGTCCAAACAGGGTCAGTGCTATACCATCTCGTTCATTATTCCAGGGTAAGTAGGCTGCAACCTGACCATAAACAGCAAGCCCTGTGTCACTTTGATCTTGGTATGCGTTGTTCTCGGCAAACCAACGAGCTTCGATTCCCAACTCACCTTTAACACTCCACCTTGTTCCCGACTGTTCGGCTGCCGTGGGTATAGGCGGTAAAGGAGGCAGATCAGGTAACACCGTATTATTGGTGGTGGTCTGAATCGTGCTGCCCATTGAAGCAGATGTTGTAGCCGACTCAGCTGACCGCGACTGCAGAGCATCCTCCGCCACCAATGAGCCGGGCTTGGTCGTTGATACGCGGTCTATCGGTTCCGGCAGCGGGTCCTTTTGAGCGACCGATGTTGTTTGACACGGCTGGTCGGGGATAATCAATACCGCGCCAATTTGCAGCGATGTGTGGCTGTCACTGGAAAATGCCGCTGGATTCGCAGCGTAAATGGTCTGCGTCCACTCTTGCATTGGCCGATCGTCGGGTCGGTGATTGTAAGCGATTCGCCACAGGTTTTCGCCATCCTTGATCGGCCCGTAACGAACCTCTTCAGCGCAGCCTTGGGCTTTGGCCCCAACACTGAGACCAGCCAGAATCGCCAAATACAATGCACCAAGTTTCATCACGAATTACCGTGCTCGTTTGAGGCTATTTTTATTAAAATCAGCGTCCGTTAAGCCGGTATCGAAACGAATTGAGTCAATGCTGAGTGTGGTGCTTTTACCCGTTTGGTGATTAACCATATCGATACGGTGAGCACGCCAAAATTTATCCTGATGTAGTTGATAATCAGTCATGGTCGCGGTTTTCAGCAATGCACCTTTACGGTCATAATACTCGGTTTTTAATACGCGATATTCGGCCTGGTCTATCCAACTGATCATGCTGGTGTAGCCAGAATAGCGATCGGTCGGCACCGCTTGAACGACGAAAGCTTGCTGGCCATTCAGTGTTTCGTCGCGAAGCCAGGTAAAGTTAAACTTGGCCAATTCAAAGGAGCTTAAATCCTCATAGGCAAATTCACTGCCCATAAATGCGCCGGATTTATTGTTTGATGAAATGCGTTTAACACGACGAAGGGCCGGCATGTACAGCCACTGTTCATCAGGTTGATGAACATGGGAAAAGGTCAGAAACGCGGTGCCGCTCACATCTGCGGGCTGGTCAAATATGGTCAGGCTTTTATCCCCGTCATCGGCGACTTCCAAGGCTTTGGTGCGCAATTGACGAACCACTTGCTTGCCTTGCGCGTCACGCAAAATCATGCGGTTTTCAGACTCAGTGCTGACCCAACCAATATCTTTATTTTTGCGTTGTTCCGCAATTTGATAGCCTTTTTGCGCGGCATCCTGAGCTAAAGCCAACTGGGCGAATAAGCTGGTTATCAGCGCGAAATAAACGGTTTTACGCAACATCTTTGTTCTCCGGTGTATATTGTCGCCTGTCTACCGCCATCAAAAACGGCGGTAAAAACAGGAAATCAACAATCAAAGCCACAGCAATAATAATAGCCGTCAATAAGCCAAGGTGGCTGTTAAGGTTAAAATCTGACAGGGACAATATTAAAAATCCTGAGATAAGCACCAGCGTGGTGATCCACAAGGCTTTTCCCACGCTGGCGAAGGCATAACGCACGGCTTGTTTGGCGTCTTTGCCCGCCTTGCGCGCATATTGATATTTACTTAAAAAGTGTACGGTGTCGTCTACCACTATGCCTAAGCACATCGATGTCACCACCGACAGTCCCAAATTAACATTGCCGTTGTACAGCGCCCAAATACCAAACCCGATGCCTGCTGGAGCCAAATTGGGAATCAGGCTAATCAAGCCTAACCTGACATTACGCAAAGCGAAAACCAACAGCCCACTGATCAGAATAATCGCCGTGGTAGTGCCGGTTAGCATGCTGGTCATATTGCGCTCGCCAATGTGGGCAAACATCAGCGCGACCCCAGCAACCGATACCTCAACCCCGGGATAGTAATTAGCTACCCATTGGCGGACTTTATTTTCAAACGCGACCTGTTCCTTACTGCCGGTCTCATTCATGGTTACCGTCAAACGCACCGCGGATTTATCTATATTAATCTGGTTGTTCAAATCCAAGCCATAAGGCAGGGACATCTCATATAACAGCAGATATTGGGCGGCCAGGTCTTGCTGATTTGGCAGTTTGTAAAAATTGTCATCATCACTATGCATATTGCGGTTTAATCGCTTGTAGACATCAGCCAACGAAAACACATGATCGACTTCTGGCTGTGCCCGCAACCAGCTGGTGAGCGAGTCCAGTTTTTGCAAAAACAAAGGATCATTGATGCCGCTCGGCTGACCTGTGTCGATAGCGATATCCAGTGATTGAAAACCGGTCAGGTTGTTGTGCATAAAATCAGAATCCTGACGCAGTGCAACGTCTTCATCAAAGTATTCTATCGCCACATCGTTGATGGTATTTAGTGGCACCAGCATGGTCATTCCGATGATCACCAGCGCCGAACAAGGCAACAGCCATTTTCGCTGAGTAATGACCCAATCAGCGAAGCGCTCCATCCCCGTTTGCTGCTGTGCCTTTTGCACTGCAACGGACAAGGGCGCAATTTTTAACAAAGCCGGAAAGAAAGTAAGGGAAAACAACCAGGCTGCAATGACACCGACTGCAACCATGTTGCCCAAGTCCTGCAACGGGGGGACGTCAGAAAAGTTAAAGGTCAAAAAGCCAATCGCGGTGGTCGCACTGGTAATGAATATCGGCTTGTAATTTAGCTGTAAGCTGTGCTGTATTGCTTTGTCTTTGCTCATGCCCTGACTCATGGCATATATGACTGACGATGCAACATGCACGCAATCAGCCACCGCCAATGTCATCACAATGATGGGGGCATTAACGGTGGCGGTGGACATAAACAAACCTGACCACCCAGCGACCCCCAGCATCAACAGGTTACTCATCACAATGACAATCAGGGTACCTAGCGTGGCAGTGTAGGAGCGCAATAAAACCACCAGCATCAACAGCACCGCAATCAGCATCGCCGGCAACAGCGTGGAGGCATCTTTGTTGGCTTCTTCAAAAAAGCCGTTGTTAATCATCACCACACCGGTCAGATGGAAATTGACACCTGCATATTGCAGGTCATAGCGTTCTACCAAGCTACGCACGAATTCCACTATTTCCGCATTTTGCTGAGTTTTCAGTTGATCATCATCCGACACCTGTACGGTGATATTGACCATCGCAATGCGGCCATCACGGGATATCAATTTATTTACCAGAGACGGCTCGGTGAGACTAACCGCAGCAACCTGACGGGCTTTTTCTCCGGTCAGGTCTTCCGGATACATGACCAGGGGTTCAACCAGCAAGTCATCGTCTTCAGCAATGGTGTGCTGATAGTTAGTGATTGAATCAACCCGAATTGAATGGGGCGTTTGCCAGGCGTCTTCTGTCAAATGCCAGATAAGCTCCAGCATACGCGGGTTCATTACATCGCCACTTTGGGGCGCGATAATAATGCCCACGTTGTCCGATTTGTTGAACCTTGCCTGCATTTGGTCAAAGTCTTGCAACTGCGGGTTTTCCTCCGCGAAAAACACCTTGTAGTCACCGCGAAAATACAGATTTTGCGCACCCCAAGCGACCAGTAAGCTGCATACTACAGTGACCAGTAAGGTGATAACGCTTTTTCGTAACGCCCAGTATTCGAACAGTTTTTCCATCGTATTGCGCTTTTCCCTGTCGACTTTCTCAATCATGACATAACACACAAACTATCGCACAGTCCTTGTAACATCCCAATTACATTTGGGTATGCCTGTTTATAAGCCTTTGCCTGCAATCATAAATTTGCGCTTAGCCGGGTCGCGTCTATGGTTATAGACAGGATTGTTATCGCCACGGAGTGCCCATGTCTTTAGCCCGGGTCAGCAGCAGAGCCAGTATTGGTGTGCAGGCGCCGATTGTTGATATTGAAGTTCATCTCGCCAATGGCCTGCCGTCATTTACCATAGTCGGGTTACCCGAAGCCTCGGTTCGCGAAGCCCGCGAGCGGGTGCGTAGCGCGCTGATCAACGGAGGGTTCGAATTCCCTGCCAAACGAATTACTGTGAGTATGGCACCTGCAGATCTTCCCAAAGAAGGGGGCCGTTTCGATTTAGCCATTGCGATTGGCATTATCGCCGCAGGCGGCTTGATTCAGCAGTCCGCATTGGACGCCGTTGAGTTACTCGGCGAGTTGTCTTTGAGCGGTGAACTCAGAGCTGTCGCTGGAGCATTACCCTTTACACTGGCGGCTGCCAACGCAAACCGCGATGCGATTCTTCCCGCTGACAATGCCCGTGAAGCGAGTTTGGCTAAGCACTCTCGTCTGTTTGCGGCTAACTCACTGCAGCAGGTTTACAGTCATTTATGCGGGCAACAAAGTCTGGATTTTTGTCACGCTGAACAAAACGTATCCGAGCCGGATTACCCGGTGGATATCAGCGATGTAATTGGTCAACAAGCTGCGAAGCGCGCTTTAGAGATTGCCGCGGCAGGGGGGCACAATATGCTGATGGTTGGGCCACCGGGTACAGGCAAAACCATGCTGGCCCATCGCCTCATCAGTATTTTACCGCCACTTGATGACGATGAGGCACTTGCCTCTGCGGCCATTCGTTCAGTGGCAGGTCAGCCGATTGACGCTAACAGCTGGCGCTTACGCCCGTTCAGAGCGCCACATCATACCTCGTCTGCCGTAGCGCTGGTCGGCGGTGGCAGCCATCCCAGACCGGGAGAGATATCTCTGGCCCACCAAGGCGTACTGTTTTTAGATGAACTCCCCGAATACGACCGTAAAGTGCTGGATGTACTACGTGAACCTTTAGAATCGGGAACGGTGACGATTTCACGCGCTGCGCGCCAAGCCGAGTTTCCGGCGGACTTCCAGCTGATTGCGGCCATGAATCCCAGTCCAACTGGCGATCTCGAAGACGGTCGCAGCACACCGGATCAGGTTTTGCGTTATGTAAATCGAATATCCGGACCTTTTTTAGATCGAATTGACATCCAATTGGATGTACCGCGGCTGCCCAAAGGCGCGTTAGGTGAGGCGCAGCATCAACAGCGGGAAACCAGCAATGACGTCAGACAACGGGTGATTGCTGCCCGTCAGTGTCAGTTGGCACGGGCAAATAAATGTAATGCGCGATTGAACAGTCGCGATATTGCCCGCTTTTGCCCATTACTGAACGATGATCAGCAGTTTCTTGAACAGGCCGTTGAAACCTTGGGATTATCCATCCGCAGTTATCATCGCATCATAAAGGTGGCCCGCACCATTGCTGATTTAGAGGCGAGCGCCAACATTCAACGACATCATTTGTCCCAAGCGCTCAGTTATCGCGCGTTAGACCGGACCCTGGCTAAACTGACCGCCAGTGCCTAAAACGATGCCTCACACAAGGCTGCGATGAGGGGTTCATTTCGCCGATCACGCTTAAAAATCAGGCCCAAACGAAATGCTGGCATATCTTCGACGGGTAAATAACTGACCCGATGGCCAGCAACCGAATAGTCGATCACCACTTTGGGCACAAAGCCGATGCCCAACCCCAACGCCACCATAGAAACGATTGCTTCATGCCCCCCCACATGGGCATAAACTTTTGGTTTAATTCCTCGTTGCCTAAACCAATTTTCTACCAGCGCAACCGATGGGCCCGATTCGGGCATAATCACCGGCTGGGTGCGCCAATCTATATCCGCCAATGAGCCCGGCTTGACAGACAGGGGCGCGATCAGCCCCAACGGTAAGATATCCAGCGGCCGGTGATCCATATTTCCGGGTAAACTGTCATCCACCACTGCAACTGCCATATCGACACCCTGATTAGCGACCTGTTCGAATGCGAGACCCGGTTCCCCGGTAATCAATTTAATTTCAACGTTAGGGTATTGCCCGCGCAATGCCGCCAGCATGCCGGGTAGATGGCTGTAGCTGGCGGTTACCGAGCAAAACAAGCTCAACTCACCCCTTAATTGCTGTGAGTGATGGCGCAGTTCAGCCTGCAAATTCCCCCATTGCAGCAGGGTTTGCCGGGCAACATTGAGCACCAGCTCACCGGCAGCGGTTAATCGTACCTGACGATTATTCCGTTGGAACAATACACAGCCACAGTGCTCTTCCAGGCGCTGAATGCTGCGGCTCAATGTTGAGGGGGTTACGTGCAGCGCAGTGGCACTGCGACCAAAGTGCAGGGTCCCGGCCAAGTGCTCGAACATTTGCAGTGTTTTGATATCCATTACGTTGCATATTTCGCAATACAATCTTGCAAATATATCATTTTAAACAACACAAACAAGGCGCTAGACTGATTCCATTACCCGTTATGAGACTAAGTCGATGTCAAACTACTTTAATCAACTCCCTTTTCGTGAACAGTTAGACCAATTAGGTCGCTGCCGCTTTATGGCCAGAGATGAATTTGCTGATGGCTGTAATGCCCTAAAAGGTAAGAAAATTGTGATTGTCGGGTGCGGTGCCCAGGGCTTAAATCAGGGGCTGAATATGCGCGATTCCGGTCTGGACGTAGCGTATGCCTTGCGACAAGCGGCCATTGATGAAAAGCGAGCGTCATTTCAACGGGCCAGTGACAACGGCTTTAAGGTTGGAACCTATGACGAACTGATCCCTGATGCAGACTTAGTCTATAACTTGACACCCGACAAGCAGCATAACGCTGTGGTCACCGCGGTGATGCCGCTGATGAAACAGGGTGCCACGCTGGGTTATTCACATGGTTTTAATATTGTCGAAGAAGGACAACAAATCCGCGCAGACATTACCGTTGTGATGTGTGCACCTAAATGTCCGGGTACTGAAGTGCGCGAGGAATACAAACGCGGGTTTGGCGTGCCCACGCTGATCGCCGTGCATCCGGTCAATGACCCCAACGGTCAGGGGCTGGCTATTGCCAAAGCCCTTGCCAGTGCAACCGGTGGTGATCGGGCCGGTGTGCTGGAATCTTCGTTTGTCGCCGAGGTCAAATCAGACCTGATGGGCGAGCAAACCATCTTATGCGGTATGCAACAGGCAGCGGCGATCCTGGGCTTCGAGAAAATGGTTGCCGATGGCGAAGACCCCGCCTATGCCGCTGCGTTAATTCAATATGGTTTACAGGCAATTACTGAAGCTCTGAAGCTAGGTGGTGTGACCCATATGATGGATCGCTTATCTAATCCAGCCAAATTGCGCGCTCATGAGCTGTCCGAGCAATTGAAACAACTTCTCACTCCACTGTTTGAGAAACACCAAGATGATATCCTCAGCGGTGAGTTTTCGCGCCGCATGATGCAAGACTGGGCAAACGATGACACTGAACTGCTCACTTGGCGTGAGCAGACCCGCCAAAGTGGCTTTGAACAAGCACCAGAGTATCAGGGTGAAATCAGCGAGCAGGTCTTCTTTGACAAAGGGATCTTTCTGGTCGCCATGATCAAAGCGGGTGTTGAACTGGCCTTCGATGTCATGGTTCAGGCTGGCATGCTCCCAGAATCAGCTTACTACGAGTCTTTACACGAAACACCGTTGATCTCGAACACCATCGCTCGCAAGCGTTTGTATGAAATGAACGTAGTGATCTCTGACACGGCTGAATACGGCAATTATTTGTTTGCCAATGCAGCTATTCCTTTGCTGCGCGATGGCTTTATGTCAGACATCACCAGTGCGGATTTAGGCAAAGGTATTGCCGAGCAGGGACAAAGCGTTGCCAACAAAACACTTATCGATGTCAATCAAGCCATTCGTCAGCACCCTGTTGAAGCCATTGGCAGTCAGCTGCGTGGCTATATGACGGCAATGAAAGCCATCGTTGAGGCAAGTTAGTTCCCTGGTAGCGAGAGTAAAGGTTCACTTTTGTCAGTCCTCGCCCGTTTTCAGCCCGGTTAAATTAACCGGGCTTTTTTTATGCTTAAAGTGGCGATATTCTGAGCAACAAAGGAGGCAAAATGAAGCGCACACTGATCGACTTAAGCCACACGATATTTGATGGATTAACTACCTACAAGGGCCTGCCGCCGCCACACATTTGTGATTACCTGAGTCGTGAACAAGGGTGCGCAAAATACGCCGGTCAGCATCAGGTGCAAATAGGCAGAATTGATATGGTGGCCAATACTGGCACCTATATTGATGTGCCTTTTCATTTTGCTGAGGACGGCGATGATCTGGCGCAAGTTAGCCTCCAGCGCTTTGCCGATTTACCAGGGCTTTGTTTACATTTACCTGATCAAGAGGTCATTGATAAATCCGATATTTGTCATTTACCGGTCACGGATAAAGCACTGATTGTGCATACCGGCTGGAGTCGCCATTGGAACACAGCGCAATATTTTGAAGACCACCCTTTCCTGACAGCAAGTGCGGCAAAATGGTTAGTAGAGCAGAGGGTTTTACTTGTGGGCATCGATTCTCACAATATTGATGACACCAAAGGTATGCTGCGCCCGGTACATGAATTACTCTTGAGTCACGGCATATTAATAGCCGAACATTTGACCAATTTAGCCCAATTGCCAGAACACGGATTTGAGTTTTGCGCAATTCCACCCAAAATCAAGGGTATGGGTACCTTTCCTGTTCGTGCTTTTGCACGAATCAATCCCGTCACAAATTAAAAGGATACATTTTGTGAAGACCATTGGCTTACTGGCTTTTCCTGAGTGCCTGACGTCACAATTATTTGGCTTACGTGACGCCTTTGCGGTTGCCGCCCGCGTCGCTGAACTTCAAGGCTTACATGCAGTGGATGTCAGGTTAATTAGCGCTGACAAGTCAACTGTCGTGTTAGACAACGATTTGTTGGTCAAATGTAGCACCGACACTGATGATCTCGATGTCCTTATCGTGCCGGGCTTCTATTTGCACCGCGGCGCTGAAATACCACGCAGATTAGCTGAGCTAAGTGCTGAGATCCGCCTGATTAAGCAGTGCCATCAGCGTGGCTGCCAGATAGCAGCGCTTTGTGTGTCAGCCATGTTAGCAGCAGAAGCCGGTTTGCTCGATAATCAAACCTGCACCACAGCCTGGTATTACAGCGACTCCATGCAACGCCGCTACCCGTCTATAACGGTCAGTGATACCAAAGTCATCTGTGAAGCCGGACAGGTGATAACCAGTGGTGCTCGCCAAGCATGGGCAGATGTTGTTATTACCCTATTGGCCCGTATTTATAACGAATCCGTGGCGCGTGCGACACGTCAATTACTGCTCCAGGATGCGCCACGGGCCAGTCAAGCGCCCTATATTGATTACCAGCTATCAAGAATCAAGCAGGACAGCTTTGCCGATAAAATTGAAGCAATTCTGGAGCAAGACATTGCTGCACCCTACGATCTGGAAGCGCTGGCAAATACCATGCAGGTCAGTGCCCGGACGGTATTAAGAAAATATAAACAAGCCCGGGGTATTTCGCCGCTGCGCTACCTGCAAGCCAAACGCATTCAGTTTGCCCGCGCTGAATTAGAGCGAACTGACGCAGCCATTGAAGATATTGCGTTGCGTTGCGGTTATCGGGATATCAGTGCCTTTCGCACTCTGTTTATTCGCGAAACAGCAGTGCCGCCCGGCACCTACCGTCGCCAGGTTACTCAGCATCAGGTTTAATGCGCTGGCGCTCGCGGCGCAAAAATAAGCTGTGAGCGAGTTTTTTCATGCTGATGTTGCGGTCGCTCTCATCAACAATTTCCATACCGAGCAGGGCCTCAAGTACGTCTTCCATGGTCAGAATACCTTCTAAACCACCATATTCATCCACCACCAAGATGATATGCGCCCGTTGATTGACAAAATACTCCAGCGTTTTACTCAGCGGTAAACTGGAGAGCACGGTGATCATTGACTTACGGTACTCACTGACCGCCTTTGCGCCGTTTCCTCTAGCCTGCGCCAACATTAACTCAGACTTCATCACATAACCGTTTATTTTTTCTTTCTCATTGCCCTCGTATAACGGAATGCGCGAGAACGGCTCACTGTCATGTTTATGGAAAAATGCTTCTACTGTCATCGTCTCTGGAACTGAGGTCACCACAGTACGGTGGGTCATTGCATCACGCACCTTTAATTTGTGCAGGTTTAGCATGTTCTGCACGATGTTGGCCTCCAGTACGGCAAGTTGTCCTTCGTCGCCGGACAGAGACGTCATGGCCGCAAGCTCTCCACGGGTTAATCCACGCAAAGGACTTTCTTCTTTGAAGCGACTGGTCAACTTATGGGACATGATGACAAATGGCGTCAGGATCCAAATCAGGTATTTCAGAAACCATGCTGTAGCCGGTGCCAGTTGACGCCAATAGGTAGCGCCCAGGGTTTTTGGAATGATTTCTGAAAACACCAAAATTAATAGGGTAAGTACTGCCGAAATAACGCCTAGCCAAGCGTCACCAAACACTGCGGCTGCTTGAGCACCAGCCCCGGCTGCCCCCATGGTGTGAGCAATCGTATTCAGGGTTAGGATAGCGGCTAAAGGGCGGTTGATATCATCGGTTTGCTCACGCAATAAAGCGCCGGACGTTTTGCCGTCCTCTTCCAATACTGAGATATAACCTCCTGACACACTCAGGATAACGGCTTCAGCCACCGAGCATAAAAATGAAAAGCCCAGCGCGATAACCACATAAAGTATCAACAGCAGCATAGTAATAACCGTAAAACCATAGGAACTAGAGTGTAAAACATTCAGGGGCGCGGAAAAACCAATAAAAAATCCGATACCCAATGGGGTATCGGATTAATTCACCTATTCATACGCTACATCTAAGTCTCAGTTGGTCTTTGCGCACATTGCTATGCAGCAGACGGGGTAGGGTTATCCCCGTGTGTGCCCATCACCGAGAACCACAAACTTTTCGGTGGTGAGTGAGTCTACGCCCATCGGACCATAAGCATGCAGTTTACTGGTTGAAATGCCAATTTCTGCTCCCAGGCCTAATTCGCCCCCATCAGAAAAGCGCGATGATGCATTCGCCATAACCACGGCAGAATTAACCCGGCGGATAAAGTCCTGCGCGCGGGAATAATCGCGGGTAGAAATCACTTCGGTATGACCTGAGCTGTAACGCTCGATATGGGCAATACCCGCGTTGTAATCGTCGACCACACGCACTGCGATTTCCAATGCCAGATATTCGGCGTCCCAATCTTGTTCAGTCGCGGCTTCGGCGTCAGCGAAGTAGTCAATGCTGCGTTCACACGCATGCACCTTTACGCCTTTATCAGCGAACAATTGCGCGGCTTTAGGTAAAAAGTTTTCAGCAACTGCGCTATCCACCAATAAGGTCTCTAACGCGTTACATACACCGGTTCGCTGGGTTTTACCGTTTTCCAGTAGGGCCAACGCCTGTTGTGGATCGGCATGCTCATCCACCAACAAATGGCACACGCCTTTAAAATGTTGAATAACAGGAATACGGCTGTTTTCGGTCACATACCGGATCAACCCTTCACCACCACGCGGAATGATCAAATCCACATCGTCACTGAGGGTCATCAGTTCTTGCATAATGGCGCGATCGGGATCGGGAATCACCACCACCGCATGTTCATTTATGTCATGCTCTTGCAGCGCGCTGCGAATGCAGTCAGCCAGTGCCAGATTTGAATGTAACGCTTCTTTCCCACCTCGCAGAATAACAGCGTTACCGGCTTTAAAACATAATGCCGCGGCATCAATGGTCACGTTGGGGCGTGATTCATAAATCATTGCAATAACACCGAGGGGAATGCGCATTTTGCCCACTTCAATGCCGCTTGGCTGGCGCTGTATTCCGCTGATACTGCCAACCGGATCCCGTTGCCCTGCGATATCACGCACGGCGTTTGCTAAATTGGTGATGCCTTTTTGATTGAGCACCAAACGGTCAATCATAGAGTCGGGCAGTCCATTATCACGTGCTGCCTGTAAGTCTTTTTGATTTGCTTGTTGCAACTGCTCACTGCGTTGCTCGAGAAGTTCAGCGATGCGTGCTAACACGCTGTTTTTTTGCTGTGCAGACAGATTGGCTACCTGTCTTGATGCGATATTCGCTTGTTTTGCCATCTCTCGGATGGAAAAGGTCATAGATCTCCCTTGGGCCAGGCCCGTTGCTAAAAGAAAATGCTTACGCCCTTTTTAACCTAATGATTCTGAGCGGAAAATCAATGCCGATACGATCTTTGATAGATCTGCTGCGACCGATTCCACTTATTTCCATCCCCACTTTATGCCCAACTGGAAACGTGATGTGCCTTCCTGCAATACCCACTTATTAAACCAACTCAAGCCGGGCACAGAAGGAATGTTACCTTCAAGTTCCAGCGCGGCACTGTGTCCGCAGTCGATAAAATCATCGATTAGTTCAGCCCGCTGGCCGAACTCTGCATTCACATAGCTGTGACGCGCGTCGAAACGCGCTGATAAATCAACTTTGTGCGAGAAACCACTGGCCAGAGCGGAGTGACTCACAAACGCTACCATCAACCCCAACCGGGTACGGTTCACGCTTTGACATCTCCGGGTAAAGCCCGCTTGTAAATGTCTAGCGCTTGCATGGGTTGCTGTAACGCCTCTTTGATTTTGGCCTGTAATAACACATCCTCAGGATCGGGTTGCAGCGCCAGGCGCTTTTCAACCACTTTGTCGGCCAATCGATAGTCACCGGAATTATAGGCAAGGTGCGCTAAAGCAGACAAAATCTCGACGTTTTTGTCATCTTGCTTTAACCACTTTTCCAACTGCTTAAGTGCCGCAGTCGGTTGTTTTGCCTTTATCTCTTTGTAGAGAGGTAACATAGCGGGGTCGGGATAATCCATAAAGCCGACCAAGGCTTGCTCAGCATCCTTATGCATGTTCTGACCAATTAACTGGCGAATATAGGCTGTCTGTTGCGCGATGTCTTTACGTGCGCTACGTGGCAACTGTAACCAACGCTCTTTGAGCGCATTGGCCCCTTCTTTGCTGGCAATTTCGGCAAAAATGCCACCGGCTGCAGCTCGCATCCAATGGTCATAAGCCTGAACACCAAGTGGCTTTTTCCATTCTTTCAGGTTTTCTTTCAGCAACTGCCAGCGTCCCAATGCAGCCAAGCTTTGAGCTTTAAGGGCTACCAGGCCCGGGTGTAACGCGTGCTTACTATCGACACTCTGCATCAGATTCAGCGCCTGCTGATAATCGCCTGCGGCCATAGCGTCCCGGGCCAAATTCAAGGTTGCGGCTAATTCAGTTTGCGGGTGAGATGCTGCTTTTTGCCACCAGTCACGGGCCTGTTGATTTTGCCCTAATTGCAGCGCAGCTTGTGCAGCGGCCAGGTATTCAACACCGCTACCACTGTCGAAGGCGGTGGCAACATTGAGCTGTTTTTGCGCCTCCGCAAAATCCGCTTCGTCCAGTGCAATCAAGCCGCGCAGAAACGCTTGTTGTTGTTTACGCTGCTTACGCTCACCAAAAAATGACCAGGATAAATGGCTTAACCGGAACAATCGGCGAATGACCCACACAACAGCTCTTATCAACAGCCAAGTTATGACCAGGGTGACCACCATGCCAATAAACGACGTTTCTACCGTGTAATGTCCCAGAGCAATCAATACATAACCTTGTTGGTCAATCAGATAGGGACCAACCAGCAGGCCGCCCACCAAAAGCAGCAGCAACAGCAAAACTTTGATCATAGTGCGTCCGCCTCTGGTTGCTGCAAACGCTGCTGGCTAAGGCGTTTAAGCACCGCCGCAGATGACAGTTGTTCAGGATAATTGCGGGTGAAGTCAGTCCCTCGCAGCGTATCCAACGCGTTTGCTAATTGCACTACGCCCTGACTGCCAGTATCGAAATTGTCCTGTAATAACTGCTGTGCGGACTGCAACGCATTGTCATACGGGGCACTTTGCTCTTGCATAACCGCGACCTGTGCCTGCAATAAATAAAGGCGTAATTGCTCTTTTAATAACCACTGTTGCTGGGTTGAAATCAGTGGTTTAACCAATTCCTCGCGGCGACGGATCGTAATAAAGTCGTCGGCAACCTGATGCCAGAAAGCTTTGAGATTAGCCTGCCAATTATCCAAATTTTGGTCTGGCGCTTGTATCTCTGCTGCCTCTTGGGCTTCAGGTAAATCAACCATGGCTAACGATAGCCCCGACACCTGACGAGATAACGCACCGAGCTGCATGGCTAACTGCGTCAGCGGCACATCATTGATTAAACGCAGCGTCTGTATGTCATCTGCAACGGCCTGACGAGCGGGCAATAAACTGGGATCATTCAGTTCAGACAAACGATTATCAGCTTGCTGCAACATTGCAATGGCGGTATTCACATCATGTTCCAACCATAGCTTTCTGCCTGCCATCCGGACCAGATAATCGGCTTCTGCCAACATCCAGTCTGAAGGTTGACGACCAGCCAGTTCGAGCAGCCGCTGACGGGTTACATCGTTCTGTTCAACCATTTGCTCCAATGTGCTGTCGAAACCTTGCAATGAATCGTTAATATTTGCGGTCAATTGCTCCGACAAACGTTCAAGTTGCCCTTGCTGTCGATTTAATTGTTGAACTAGTTTTTGATCAACCTGTTGCTCTACCCGTTGCTGGTTATCATCCAGATAAGCCTGCCACCACCCTTGGCCTTGCCACCAGCCCCAGCCAGCTGCACCCAGGATCAGCAGTAATATCAGAAAGTTAAGTAGTGTAAGACCTTTTACCCAGACTGGTGTTGCGCGATTGACGGTTTGGCTGGGTTGCTCTGACGTTGTATTGCGCTTCGGGGTATCGACGGTTTTCGTGTCTTTTGCCGGTTGCGACGATGAGGACGTCTTATCCTGAGTATTTTTATTTTCTGCCATAATTGGCTGCTCCAGCACATGTTGCTTAATGGTGACCAGCAAGTCGTTCTCGTCCGCTGACGGGGCGATAACCACCTGCTCAATATGTTTATCGGTTAAAAAAGCCTTCTGCCGCTCGCTGACGACAATCCAAGGCACTTGCCGAACCCAATCCAATTCACTTTGGGCTAAAAATGCTTCGATCTGCTCGGTACTGGTAACGATAATGCATTCAGGAGGCTGTTTTTTCCAGTTTTTCAGCTCGTCCTTCACATCCAGCCCTATGCGCTGATATAAATTGAATTGGCGCAGCAATGCCTGGCGTTGGGTAAGTTTGGCCGGCAACAAATCTCTTCCGCCCTGACCTTTACATAGCCAAATTGATTTGCCCTGGATATCTTTGAGTTGCGGCAAAGCCAGGATGCCCTCACTATTAGCCGACTCAGGCACAATGACACTTATTCCGGCGCTACGCAGGCGCTGCGCTGTGGCTTCGCCGACTGCGATAACTTGCCATCCCGGACGCATTTGTTTTTGCTCTGCCGCAACCAATAAAGGGGTGACTGCATAAGTGCTGGTGACGATAAGGATTAAGTCGTCCGGCGCTTCACTAAGCGCTTCGGTAAGTAACTGAGCAACCGCTCTGTCCTCAACAATGCGCTGTACAGCCAACCCTTCGGCATGCACGCCTTGGCTGCGCAAATATGTGAGCGTTGCGGTCAGCTTAGGTTCAGGGCGAAGCAGCAGGCAGGTGGCACTCATGAATAGGCTTCATCCAGTAAACCGCGAGCATTTTGTTCAAACAGCATTTGAGCCACCTCTTCACCTAATCGGTGTGCTTGCTGAGGATCGCCACAGTGCTGTGCCCGGATAATGGTTTGAGAGGTAACCCCGCCAACTAAGCCGGTCACCTTTAATTGGTTTCCATCCCATTCAGCGTGGCTGCCAATCGGTACCTGGCATCCGCCCTGTAATTTGGCATTCAACGCCCGTTCTGCAATTACCCGGGTCGCCGTCGCTGGGTGGTGCAGCGGCGCCAGCAGTTCGATTAATTCAACGTCATCATCGCGACATTCTATTCCTACCGCGCCTTGTCCGACCGCAGGCAATGAATCCTGCACCGTTAGCCAAGCCGTGATCCGGTGTTGCATGTCTAATCTGATCAGGCCGGCTGCGGCTAAAATAATTGCATCGTATTGACCCTCATCCAGTTTAGCTAGGCGGGTATTTACGTTTCCGCGTAAATCACGAATGCGGATATCAGGACGCAATGCCCTGATTTGAACCTGACGGCGCAAACTCGAAGTGCCAATCACCCCATTTTGTGGCACCTCTGCCAAACTCTGATACTTATTAGACACAAACGCGTCGCGAGGGTCTTCACGCTCACAAATCGCGTGAATACCGAAGCCTTCTGGCATATCCACCGGCACATCTTTCATAGAATGGACGGCAATGTCTGCACGACCTTCTTGCATAGCGACTTCTAATTCTTTGATAAACAGGCCTTTACCACCCACCTTTGCCAAAGGCGCGTCCAATATCTGATCGCCTTTGGTGGTCATAGGCACCAGATCTACCTGCATGTCAGGATAGGCCGCGAGTAACTGGCTTTTTACATACTCAGCTTGCCATAGTGCTAGTGCACTTTGGCGGGTTGCGATACGTATCGAACGTGACGGCATAGTGATTCCTGTAAAATTAAACATTGGGTAGCTAATTGCTTAGCGACATTACTCTATTGTGACGGATCACGCGGTTTGATGCTAGCCGAGTAAAAACAAGGTGCCCAGCCCCAAAAAGGCGACAAAGCCAACAATGTCAGTCACGGTCGTCAAAATCACTGATCCAGATAAAGCCGGATCGATGTTGAGTTTTTCCAGAATGACCGGAATGAACACCCCTGCCAGTGCTGCACAAACAATGTTGGCTAAGATTGCTAAGGCGATAACCACACCCAGCATGCCACTGGCAAACCACAAACCCGCAACCCCGCCGATCACCACTGCCCATAACACACCATTCAACACCCCAACACTGACCTCTTTACGGGTCAACGCATTAAGGTTGGCTTTACTGACCTGGCCCATCGCCAGACCACGGATAATCAGCGTCAGGGTCTGACTACCGGCAATGCCTCCCATACTGGCAACCACAGGCATGAGTACCGCTAAGGCAACCACCTGCTGCAATGTGGCTTCGAATAAGCCAATAAAGGCCGACGCCAGAAATGCAGTCAGTAAGTTAATCCCTAACCATAGCGCACGCTTTTTGGCACTGCGTGCAACCGGCGAGAACAAATCTTCTTCCTCATCCATACCGGCGGTGGCCATCAATTGCCTTTCGTAAAATTCGTTAACTAATTCGCTAGCCGTACGTGTATCAAGACGTCCAAGTAACTTTTGCTGGGCATCCACCACTGGCAATGCGGCAAACTCAGATTTTTGTACCTGCATTGCCGCATCGACGCAGTCTTCTTCTGCCTGAAGCTGCGGAAATGACTCCTCAGATAAATCTACCAGCGGCGTATGTTCTGGCGCATGCAATACTTCCGAGGTTCTCACCGCTTCTGCGAATTGACCGGCCCGGTTAACAAGAAAAATAGTGTCGGTAAATGGGGCGATAGGCCGGCGCATCAAGCGCAGCGCATCGCGGACTCTGGCATTTTGCGGCAACACCAACAAATCGTGATTGATCCAACGGCCGGTTTGGTCTTCTTCGAATTGGGTCGCATCGGCAAAGTAACTGCTCTGACGCTTATCCATTACCGACAGTGCCAATTCAATCACGTGGTCTGGCAGGTTATTGGCTAACTCCAGCAGGTCTTCCGCATCTATCCCTTCGAACAGGGTTAACCATTGCTCGCGCTGCATGCCGGCAATCAGTGGCTCCCGCGCGTCTGCACGCATTTCCACCAGCACATCTAACTGCCGGTCTGGGTTGAGCTGTTGCCAGACAGATAAACGCTCTTCTAACGGCAAGGATTCCAACAGCAGCGCGATGTCAGCATCGTCTTGGGCTGCAACTGCAGCGGCGACACCAGCGTCGTTATTCACATCCTGTGCTGACACCACTTCCTGAATAAGGTCTGTTACCTGTTCCGACATAAAAAAACCTTCCGAATTTACTGCAGATGCTATTGATTTGTTAAATAGTGTCTATAGATCAATACGTTGAAACACATTGCTTCAGCAAATGTTAAGTTTAAAAATTGTACTGTGCTGCGCCGTGCTCTAGCATAGTGATATTAGAGATAATAGTATGGGCTTAAATGACTCAAGTTTATATATCCAATCTCTAAGTCGATAAAATTTAAAGGAAATTTGGAGATTTCATTAAACTCTTCTACCTTATTCAAGGGGATGCGTTTTGGTTTTCACTCAACAATGTAAGGAATCATGATGAAAACATTTTTACTTTCTGCCGTTGCCAGCGGCATTGCGTTATCTGGTATGGCTTTCGCTGATGACCATGATCGCGTGTGGTTTGGTGGCTTTGCGGAACATTATTACGCAGATAAGAACAAGTTTAGTATGCCAACTCTGGATCGTGTTGATTGGGGTTATGGTATTGAATTCGGTAAATTTTTAGACGAGAACTGGGCGTTCCGTGCGGAGCTTGCCCACATTGGTTTAGACGCCTACGACAGTGAGCCCGATATCGATGGTAATCGCTACGGGTTGGACGCGATGTACTTCCCTCGCGGTGGCCAAACTTACGTGTTCACCGGGGTGAAATACCAATCGTTACACGAAGACTTCAGCATGATGAACATTGGTCTGGGTCGTCACTGGACGCTGAATGACAAGTGGAAACTGATCACTGAAGCGGCCATGTACCATGATTTTGGCCAGAGCTATCAGGATTACAGCTTCAAATTAGGTCTGGCTTACACCCCGTTTGGTGGAGAGACTGTTGAGCAGCCAAAAGCACTGGACAGCGATAAAGACGGAGTCTTCGATCAGCAAGACATGTGCCCTTCAACCCCAATGGGTTACGCGGTTGACGCTCGTGGTTGTGCATTGGATAGCGACAAAGACGGGGTAGCTGATGCCGCCGACAAATGTCCGTCAACGCCAATGGGCACACGCGTGGATGCATCAGGATGTGCGGTTAGCACCGATGATGATAATGACGGTATCCGTAACGAAATCGATCAGTGTGCTAATACGCCAGCCAGCCACAAGGTGGATAGCAAAGGTTGCACCATGTTTACCGATACTCAGGATTCAGTAAACCTGCGTATTCTGTTTGCGAATAACTCCAGCATCATTGAAAATCCGAATCACCCGGACTTTGCTAACTTTGCAGACTTTATGAAGCGCTACCCGGAAGTGAACGCTGAGATTGAAGGCCACAGCTCAAAAGTGGGTGCTGCAGCTTACAATATGACCTTATCTCAACGCCGTGCCGACGCTGCGAAACAATTGTTGATCACCAAATACGGTGTTGACGGTGACCGCCTGACGGCCCGTGGCTACGGTGAGACACAGTTATTAGACGATGGAGACAGTGCAGAAGCGCACAAAATGAACCGTCGAATCAGCGCTCGCATCTCAGTGACTGAGCAAAAGCCCGTTACTGAATAATATGTCGCTTTGAGTATAAAAAACGCCGCTGAATGCGGCGTTTTTTTATTCAGTGACCAAGGTAAATGTATGGCTGTGAATGACTTCACCGTCAAGCAACACATCAACTTGCCAGTCTCCCTGCCATGATGGAATAAGACGTTTGCTTGAATAAGTCCGCCAGCTATCGGCACCAATATTCAAGGTGACTTCAGCCATGCTTTTTCCCTGATAAGACCACCGATGTACCACTTGCTGACCTTTTAAATCAGTAATACGAGTGAAGAAGTACACCTTGCTGATGCCCGAACTCGGAATGCGCACTTCCGAGCCGAGGTCCCCGACCGGTTCCCGTTGTTGAATGTCCCAGCTCAAGGTACTTTGCACAACATTGGCTTGCGCTGCAGTGGTCACAAATAACGCGGCTAAAATGGCCAGAATAGCTGGTTTCATGGGAACCTCTTGTTGGTTGTTAGTTAAGTTGCTTTTGTATCCAGGTAGAAATTACCTGAATTTCCTCCATACAAACATTGTGTTGCATCATAAAATCATGCCATTCCACCGCAAAACCGGCAGTTTCCAACCACATTTTCGCCTGTTGTCCGAAATTAAACGGCACCACTTCATCAGCCCGCCCATGACACAAGAGTATTGGGGTTTGCTGATTCGCACTGGTTTTCTCCGCAACCAGTTTTTCCGGCTCACTCATGTAAGTCGACAATCCCATGATTCCGGCGAGTTGATAAGGCAGGCGCGGGCCAAGGTGCAAAGCAATAACACCACCCTGAGAAAACCCCGCCAGAATGATGCGTTCAGGGCGTATTCCCCGGCTAATTTCAGCTTCGATTAACTCAACGACCTGTTGTGCAGACTCAGCGACACCTTCAGGATCTGCGCGTTTATCCAGTTCCATCGAACGAATATCATACCAGGCAGGCATCGCCAAACCATTGTTGATGGTCACATTGCGCATTGGAGCATGAGGGAATATAAAGCGAATGCTGTGGGTGTTACTCAACTTCAATTCAGGCACGATGGGAGCAAAACCATGCCCTGAATCGCCTAGCCCATGTAACCAAATAACTGTTGCATCGGCCTCAACCGGCGGTGCAACTTCCAGAAAGTCTAACTTATCAGACATCCGCGATTCCCAGCTTTACACTGGCGCCAGCTTGTTTACTGATTGCCTCATCTAAAAACGCCCAAAATTCAACATCCGTGCGTTCGTCAATCCATTGGCCTTGCTGGTAATTAAAATGATGCCCATTGAACTTGGTCGCTACCCAAATCTGCAGCAACGGAGGTTGTTTGTTGAGGATGATTTTAGTGCCATTTTCAAACAATAACGTGAGTATGCCACCAGCAGATTCATAATCGATATCTACTTCACACTCATCCAGCGCCTCTTCAATACTTAAAAAAATGTCGTCGACCATCTGGTCATATTGGGCTTCGCTCAGACTCATGAGTTTTTCCGATAGGTTGGTTTAAGGCTTATGGTCAGTAATATTGGGCTAATGATCAAGTTTTCTACGGCTGATCTGTATTCCATGCTGTGCTAACATATCGAAAAGTAAGCCAAGACCCAATTTCATGAAGCCAGTTGCCGGTAATCTGTTCATCTTAGCTGCTCCCTCTGGGGGCGGAAAATCCAGCCTGATTAAAGCCTTGCTGGAAAAACATCCTAACGCCAACATGCAATTATCTGTCTCGCTGACTACCCGCGCGCCACGTCCGGGTGAGATAGACGGAAAACATTATCACTTTGTTTCTAAACAGGAATTCGAACAGGAAATTGCCAATGGTACCTTGTTTGAATGGGCAGAGGTGTTTGGAAATTACTACGGCACTTCGCGAACTGTAATAGAACAGACCTTACAACAAGGTGTCGACATTTTTCTTGATATCGACTGGCAAGGCGCCCGTCAGGTCAAACAGCAATTACCTGACACCTGCGGCATATTTATTCTGCCTCCGTCCGAAGAAACCCTGCGTCAACGCTTGGTAGGCCGAGGCCAGGACAGTGAAGAGGTGATCAATCAACGTATGGCTCAGGCCAAAGCTGAAATTTCCCACTACAGTGAGTTTGATTATCTGGTGATCAATGATGACTTCGACCACGCCCTGGGACAAATCGAGCAGATCATCGAGGTCCAAAGATTGCGGCTGGCCCCACAACGGCAGCGCTACGCAGACGTATTAGCAACCTTATTGCCGGATGATCGTCGCTAGCGGCTTTTACGCCAAAATGCACTGGTAAATCACCTGATTACTAAGTAAACTATGCAACCTTTTATTTTTAACCCGATTCAGCGCACGGAGATTTAATATGGCTCGCGTAACTGTGGAAGATGCACTTAACAAAGTAGGCAACCGCTTCGATCTGGTTTTGGTTGCAGCACGTCGTGCCCGCCAAATCGCCATTGAGGGCAAAGACCCTAAAGTTGAAATGGACAACGACAAACCTACCGTTGTTGCTTTGCGTGAAATTGAAGAAGGTTTGGTGACTGCAGAGTCAATCGAACAGGAAGAAATCCGCGATCAACAGCAACAAGAAGAAGTTGAATTCAGCTCTGTTGCAAACATCCTGTCTGATCAAGCCTGATTAAGACGAAAATTTCGTTGCCAACGGTGCTTTTGCGTTGGCAACGGCTCACTTTCCTCGTATTCTATTCTTTACCATTTTTATTAAGCGGATCTGCTGCCCAGCGTGTATCTTTTTGAAGGTTTAAAAGAAAAAATCAGTGGCTACCTCACCCATCAGCAGGTAGAAGAAGTACAGCGCGCATTTGTGGTCGGCAAAGATGCCCACGAAGGACAACTACGCTCCAGCGGTGATCCCTATATCACCCATCCGGTTGCGGTTGCAGGCATACTTGCAGACATGCACCTCGACCATGAAACCTTGTGTGCCGCAATACTTCACGATGTCATTGAAGACACGGAGCTGGAAAAAGAGCATCTGGCAGAGATGTTTGGCGACACCGTGGCCGAGCTGGTGGAAGGCGTATCCAAACTGGATAAAATCAAGTTTGGCAGTCGCAAAGAAGCCCAGGCAGAAAACTTTCGCAAGATGATCATGGCGATGGTTCAGGATATTCGGGTGATTCTGATAAAGCTGGCCGATCGCACACATAACATGCGAACGTTGGGGGCGCTGCGTCCGGAAAAACGTCGGCGTATTGCCACCGAAACGCTGGAAATTTACGCTCCGCTTGCTCATCGTCTTGGTATCCACGACATAAAAAATGAATTAGAAGATCTTGGATTTCAGGCCATGTATCCGATGCGCCACCGGGCATTGGCTGCTGCGGTTCGCCAGGCCCGCGGTAACCGCAAAGAGATCATTGATAATATCTACGGAGAAATTGAAAGCCGCCTTGAAGAGCACAAGATGGGTGCCAACGTGGTCGGTCGCGAAAAGCACCTCTATTCGATTTACCGTAAAATGCGCAATAAAGAATTGCTGTTTAATGAGGTCATGGATATCTATGCCTTTAGGCTGATTGTGCCAAGCGTCGACGACTGCTATCGGGCATTAGGTGTCATGCACGGTCTGTACAAGCCGATTGAAGGACGTTTTAAAGACTACATCGCCATTCCACGAACCAATGGTTACCAATCACTGCATACATCATTAGTCGGTCCCCACGGCATTCCGGTTGAAATCCAAATCCGTACCAAGGAAATGGATCATATGGCCGACAAAGGGGTCGCAGCGCACTGGTTATACAAAGAGCCCGGCGAGAGCAAGGGTACCACTGCGCAGGTCAGGGCAAACAAATGGATGAACTCGCTGTTAGAACTGCAACAAAGCGCCAGTTCATCGTTTGAATTCATTGAGAACGTCAAAACCGACCTGTTCCCTGACGAAATTTATGTCTTTACCCCTGACGGGCGAATTATTGAACTGCCAACCGGCTCAACAGCGGTGGATTTTGCCTATGCCGTGCATTCTGACATTGGTAATACCTGCGTGGGTGTGCGGGTAAACAGGCGCACCTGGTCACTTAGTCGACCGCTGGAAACCGGACAGACGGTAGAAATCATTACCTCCCCACGAGCTAAGCCTAACGCCAACTGGTTGAACTTTGTAATTAGTGCCAAAGCGCGTTCCTATATTCGCCAGTACCTCAAGCGCCAGCGCACTGAAGAGGCCAGTAGCATGGGTAACCGCTTGCTGCGCCATGCATTAGGCACCACCAAACTGGATGAAATTGCGCAACAAGACATTGATCGGGTGGTAAAAGAAACAAATCACGACTCCTTTGATGCACTACTCGCCGATATCGGTTTGGGCAACGAGTTGTCGGCAATCATCGCTCGTCGTCTGACCGGGGATAAAGATTTACCCGAAAACAGCGAAGTTGCGATAAAAGGAACCGAAGGCCTGTTAGTTACCTATGCCCGTTGTTGTCACCCAGTGCCAGATGATGAAATTATTGCGCTGTTGAGTCCTGGAAAAGGCATGGTGATACACCAGCATGGCTGTAAAAACATCGCCCGTATTGTCAAAGAAGAGCCTAACCGGGTTCTGCCGATGCAATGGGATGACGATCCGAAAGGCGACTTTAAAGCCGCGCTACGGGTTGAACTACTTAACCATCAGGGCACGTTAGCCACGTTGACTAACGCGGTTGTTACCACCGGCTCGAACATTATTACCCTGCAGACTGAAGAAAAAGAAAGTAATGTTTACTTTGTCGATTTAGAACTGACCATCAGTGATCGACTTCACCTGGCTAACATTATGCGAAAAATTCGCGTTATGCCTGAGGTTCAGCGAGTATCCCGGCACAGTCAGTACCGCGCAAACTAACCTCTCACGCGCTAAAAAAAGGAACTATTATGAGCAAATCAGTGATTCATACCGATAACGCCCCGGCGGCAATTGGTACTTATAGCCAGGCTGTGAAGGCCGGTAATACTGTGTACTTGTCAGGACAAATTCCTTTGGTACCTGAATCGATGGAAATGGTCAGCGACGACTTTGCCGAACAAGCCGTGCAGGTATTTAATAATTTACAGGCTGTTTGTGAAGCCGCAGGCGGCAACCTTAATGACATGGTTAAGGTCAATATTTACTTGTTAGACCTGAGTCACTTTGCCACGGTTAATGAGATCATGAGCCGTTATTTTAAGCAACCCTATCCGGCACGCGCGGCGATTGGCGTCTCACAACTCCCCAAGGGCTCGCAAATCGAAATTGACGGTGTGATGCAACTACCTGAATAGTCATGACACCGGCGCGCAATCAACGTATTCGGGAGGTCCTGGCACAACGTCAATCTGACCTCTCGATATGCATGGACAAAGTTCACAAGACCCACAATTTATCTGCCATTATTCGCACCGCAGAAGCTGTAGGGGTACATCATGTTCATACCGTTTGGCTGGATGAAAAAAACCGCCTGCGTCGCGGTACCAGCATGGGCACCCATAATTGGATGCAAATGCATGACCATGATGACATTGAGTCGGTGTTGAGCCAGGCCAAACAGCAGGGACAACAAATCCTAGTTAGTCATCTGTCATCCAAAGCCGTTGACTTTCGTGATATCGACTACACCCGCCCCAGTATGATCATTATGGGGCAGGAGAAATACGGTGCCAGTCAGCAAGCCATCGATGCAGCCGATGCGCAAATCATCATCCCCATGATGGGCATGGTTGAGTCGTTAAATGTGTCAGTCGCCAGCGCACTTATCCTTTATGAAGCCCAACGCCAACGACAATTGGCAGGAATGTATCAGCAACAACGTCTGCCCGAGACCGAGCAACAACGCTTACTGTTTTTAGGTGGCTACCCTCGACTTTATCACTTATGCGAGCAAAAACAGTTGCCCTTTCCCAGCATAGATGCAGAAGGCCAAATCGTCGCTTCTGAAAAGTGGTGGTACGCGATGCAACATAAAAATTGAAAGATAAAGCGCGCTTAACAGGTCTGACAAGCTGTACTCCACTCAATGTAAGGAAAATGTATGCGTTATCTGGCTTTATTTACCACCCTGTTATTAAGCCTGTCGGTTGAGGCAACGTCACGAAGTAGCATCGCTGACAGCGCTCAACAGGTAAACCCGCTTATGAATAGCATGAGCATTGGCGATATTACCCTTAAAGACGCTGATGGTAACAGTGTATCCCTCAATCAGATGTTAAAAGCCAAGCCTGCCGTAGTGTTATTTTATCGTGGCGGATGGTGTCCATACTGCAATCGCCAACTAGCCGATCTGACGAAAGTTGAACAATCTATTCTCGATCTAGGTTATCAGATTATTGCTATATCACCGGATAGCCCGGCACGTTTGCAGCAACAGAAATTTAAAACTGAAAACCAAGCCTTATTGTTGTCCGATGACCAGCTTGCTGCTACCCGCGCATTCGGGCTGGCGTTTTATCTCGATGATGCGGTGGCAGCAAAATACCGCGATAAGCTTGGTGTTACCTTTGTCGACCTTGAAGGCACCCATAAAGTCGCCTTACCCGCGCCGGCAGCGTATATCCTGAATCAAAAAGGCGAAGTTCTGTTTAACTATGTAAACCCGGATTACAGTGTGCGCATTCCCGGCGACTTGCTGTATCATGCGGCCAAGGTATTTAAATAGTTCAACCTGAGCACGGATGAAATCAATTGCGCAAACACCGGTCACTGCACTAAAAGGTGTAGGCAGTAAAGTTGCAGAAAAACTTGAAAAGCTGGGTTTGCGCACCGTTCAGGATGTGCTCTTTCATTTGCCCCTGCGATACGAAGATCGCACCCGGGTGTATCCGATTTGCGATCTGATGCCTGGTATCCACGCCAGTATTGAAGGTCAGGTCCAAGACGTCAATATTGCCTACGGCCGAGCCCGAATGCTGATTGTTCGCCTCCATGATGGCACCGGCTCAATCACGCTGCGTTTTTTCCATTTCAGTGCAGCACAACGTAAAGCGTTAGCCCCCGGTGCACGCTTGCGAGGTTTTGGTGAAATTCGCACTGGGAAGCATGGCCTGGAAATGGCGCATCCCGAATATCGTATTTTGGCCGAGGGACAAGATGCCGAACTGGAAGATGCATTAACTCCGGTGTATCCGGCCACTGAAGGCCTGAAGCAAATCAGTCTGCGCAACTTATCTGAGCAGGCCCTCGCATTTTTAAACCAACATGGACTGACCGAATTATTACCTGCCGGCTTGTATCAGGATCAGCTAAGCCTACCTGACGCATTACAGATTGTTCATCGGCCCTCGCCAGATATTGCATTAACGCTGCTAGAGAGTGGCCAACATCCTGCGCAACAGCGCTTAATCATCGAAGAATTGCTCGCTCATCATCTGTCGGTGCAAAAAGTCAGACAACAGTCCGATGAGCATAGCGCGATCCCAATTCCTGTCGCACAACCTGTAATTGACAAATTTCTTAGTACCTTGCCCTTTCAGCCCACGGCAGCGCAGCAACGGGTCGTGTCAGAAATTCAACAAGATATGCAATTAGGCCGGCCTATGATGCGCTTGGTACAGGGCGATGTTGGCTCAGGCAAAACCTTGGTCGCCGTATTAGCGGCGCTGTCTGCACTGTCTGCAGGAAGACAAGTGGCGATGATGGCGCCGACTGAATTGCTGGCCGAACAACACGCCAGTAATTTCAGAAATTGGCTGGCACCGCTAGGTATTGAGGTGGGTTGGCTGGCAGGCAAGTTAAAAGGCAAGGCGAGGACCGAGATGTTAGCGCGCTTGCAACAGGGTGAGGTATCCATGGTGGTGGGCACCCATGCATTGTTTCAGGAGCAGGTGATATTTCACAATTTATCCTTGGTGATCGTTGATGAACAACATAGGTTTGGCGTGCATCAACGATTAGCCTTGCGTGAGAAAGGTCAACAGCAGGGCCACTACCCGCATCAATTGATTATGACGGCAACGCCCATTCCACGTACGCTGGCGATGACAGCCTACGCGGATTTAGATACCTCTGTGATTGATGAACTCCCACCGGGCCGCACGCCGATCAAGACCGTGGTGGTACCCGACTCGCGCCGACCCGAGATTATGCAGCGCGTGCAGCAAGTGGTGTCACAACAACAGCGTCAGGTGTATTGGGTTTGCACCCTGATTGAGGAGTCTGACGTTTTGCAGTGTCAGGCAGCTGAGGACACTGCTACCGCACTGGCGACAGCACTGCCAGAGGTTCGCGTCGGACTCGTTCATGGTCGTTTAAAGCCCGCTGAAAAACAGCAAATCATGGATGACTTCAAAAATGCTAAACTGGATTTATTAGTAGCCACTACCGTGATCGAAGTTGGGGTAGATGTGCCCAACGCCAGCTTAATGATCATCGAAAACCCAGAGCGTCTGGGACTGGCACAACTACATCAGCTGCGTGGTCGGGTAGGGCGAGGTAGTGTCGAGAGTCACTGCGTTTTGCTCTATTCAGCACCTTTATCGAAAACAGCCAGCAAGCGCCTGGCGGTCTTGCGCGAAAGCAATGACGGATTTTATATAGCCCAGTGCGATCTCGAAATCCGCGGGCCCGGTGAGCTGCTGGGCACTAAGCAGACAGGTCTAGCCGATCTGAAAATTGCCGATCTGGTGCGTGATCAGGCGCTGATTCCGCAAGTTCAGACACTCGCTGATATATTATGGGACCAATACCCCTCCCACGCCCAGGCGATCATTAATCGCTGGCTTCCCCATCGCGAGGATTATGGTAATGCCTGATGTCCCGCTGTACTGCCGCCAGTCGCACCTGCTTAGTGATGCGCAAGATATAGCGCAACGCTTTGATTTGCACCTTACCGAACAACAACCCGCTGGATTAGCGCTGATTCTGGATGAATCAGGCTTGCAGCTTTCTGATCTGAACGACCCTAAAACCGGCGGAGTGCAAGTAGATTTCGCCAGTGCCACGTTAACCTGGCGACGTCAGCAAGGGGGGGGATTAAAAGAAGCCGTAGCCCGTGCAGTCGGGGTCAAAGGAAACTGGCAACCCAGGGTACTGGACGCGACCGCTGGCCTGGGCAGAGACAGTTTTATTCTTGCCAGCCTTGGGTGTCAGGTGACCATGCGGGAGCGCCATCCGGTTGTTGCGGCGTTATTAAGCGACGGCTTACGCCGTGCAGCTTTAACCCCCGAGCTGGCAGCCTTGTGTGAGCGCCTCGATTTTCGCTATCAGGCGGCGACCTCGCTAATACAAAACTGGTCGGCACCAGCACCGGATGTCATTTAT
>CAXQZJ010000145.1:0-18865 GCA_964228145.1 Alteromonadaceae bacterium
CTAAATTGGACAGTTGAGAGGGTTTACCTCCTTGATACCGATAATGACGGTGTCAAAGACACATGGCTCAATGCGTATAGCGAACCATTACCCGATCCGGCTCCGCAAGTCCCTTCAATGAAATTAATCAGGGTAAGCGTCCATTGGCATGATCACGATGATGGCATGCAAGCATTAGCGATAGAAACTCTGATCTCACCCACTATTGGCGCTGGACGTCTCCGGCAGTTAGCAAATAATTCAATTTAAATCATAGCCTTAGCCTAAAGATATAGGATCAGTAGTCGCTACGATAACTAAGCTCCTCTGGCGATACGGTAAAGATAACCATCTCTGGTATGCTTTATAGTCAGGCAAAAAAGGTATCAACGCAGATGGCACATACCCTCCGCTACAACATTAAACAGCACTTGGGCATCGGAATGGTGGAAGTACTGGTCACTTTGTTCGTTCTGGCCATCGGTCTGCTGGGTGTTGCATCGTTACAATTTGTCGGATCGTTCAGTAACTCTGCAGCCTTGCAACGTTCCTCGGCTGTAATGGTATCCCAACAGTTAACGGAACGGCTGCAAGCCAGTGCATTTCGTGGTCAGGGGGCTGCGGGTCCTGTGGTGGATAACCGCTATTTTGACCAGGATATTTATAACTTTGAGACGTTGGCCTGTGCTGGCAATGACCCTTGGGTTTGTCATTGTGAACAGCGACCTGCCGTGATTCCTGATTGCGAAAACGGTCAGTGTGATAGTGATCAAATGGCACAGTTTGATGGCTGGCAAGTCAGTTGCGCAACTGTCAAGGTTAATCCGGCAGCACGCGTATCACTGACTTGCAGAGACAATGACGCGGCCGATGCTCAGGCCTGCAGTGCAGGCTCCATACACCAAATAAGAATCACCTGGCCCGCCGTGGTTTGGCAGGGGTTAAACGAGATGATCAATCCCGCCTGTAACCCCAACGATGAAGGTAATGACTGTGTGTACATTGAGTTGGTGCTGTAAATGAGAACACAACAAGGGTTCACTTTGGTCGAAATGATGGTCAGCCTGGTGTTAGGCATCATTATTAGCGGCGCGATTGTGCAGGTGTTGGTCAGTAATCAGGTGACAGCAAATTTGAACCAATCAATGGCATCCGCACAGGAAGCGGGGCGATTTATCATTCAAAGGTTGCGCTCTGATGTGCTCTGGGCTGGTCACCATGACAGGTTCGATCCAGCCCTGAATCGCGACGTCGACATTATTGCAGAAGAAGTGTTTGTGCAGGGACGTGCGGTGAATATTGCCGGTGATTTTAATCAACGCCCCGGGCTTGGCAGTATTCAAGGTGCCGATGGCGCACCCGATACCTTAGTGGTGTCACGCAGTGGTACCCGAGACTGTCGCGGCTTTCCACTGGGTTATAACGGCGACGAATTTTTTCATGTTGTGAATGAGTATTTCATCCAAAACGAGCGCCTTATGTGCAGAGGCTTTGATGGGCGCTTCTTGCGGGGATTGAAAGCGGCAGTCGGTCATGACAATCACAATGCCTTCCCTTTACTCGATGGTGTGGTCGATTTCCAGGTTCAATACGGTGTCGCCTTTCCGCAATTGGCGCCCGCCGAACAGGCGAGTCGTCCTTTGCAATATGTGACGGCCGATGCCTTACCTATTGTTCGAGGCAACCAGGGACATGTTGTGGCAGTAAAGATTGCATTATTGGTGAGAGGTGATGGCAATGTGCGGCTCGATCAAATTGGTGAATTCAAACTACTCAATGAGAACTTAGGGCCAGCGCCTGACAACGCCTATTATCGGCAGTTCGAAACAACGATTAGCTTACGTAATGTGAAAAACCAATTGGAGTTACAACAATGAAGCAGCAAGGTTTAGTGTTGGTTTTTGCATTATTGATTTTGATGACAATGACACTGTTGGGGGTTTCAGCGGTTTCTTCCAGTGTGATGCAAAACAAGATGTCGCAGTCTGTTGAAATGCGCTCTGTGGCATTTGATGCAGCAGAGGCAACGCTTGGCGCTGTGGTCTTCGAATCAGAGGATCCTTTAGTATTGGCTGATCAGAACCTGACCGATCCGCTCACAGAAGCGCGACAAGACGTTGCGATTAATCTGAATAACCAGCAATTAAGCTGTTTTGACAATGAAAATTGGACTGATCGTCGTTTAAATCAAGCAGGCCTTATTGCTGGCAATCGACATGTCGCTGGGGGGAATTTTACCGATACCCCGCCGGTTTCTGCTTGGTCTAAGACTGCATTTGTCGCCGAACGCGCCTGTAAAGGTTCCAGCAATGTCATCGGTGGCAGTAACATAAGTTGTCATATTTTCAGGGTTCGCGGGTGCGGACAGGTTGCCGGGAGCCCGTTTGCGGTGGCTAACAGCCTGGATGCTGCTGTGTTTGCACCGGCATCGAATCAGTAAATTAGCGTGCGGAGAGATTATTATGCGTAAATTATTCCATGCACTGACTGCGTCTATTTTAGGGGCAGGAATAAGTCTCAATGCGCTCGGAGACGATATCGAAATATACTTAGGCGCAGGCTCTGACACCTTAACATACAATCCGAATGTGTTATTTATCATGGACACGTCAGGAAGTATGGCCGGAAAAGATGGCACCGATGAATCACGGATGTTGAGAGTGCAAAACGCATTGAAAGAGGCGCTTCGGTCCGCAACTAATATTAATGCAGGGTTAATGCGTTTTTCCGATTATGGTGGACCGATACTTTATCCGGTAAAACCAATCGATGCTCCGGTCGATCCTGAAATAATCACATCGATTTCCAGTGGGGCTGATGATGCCTTTGAGCAGAATGGCTCGATGAATGTTTCGAGCGATCGCATCAAGTTAGTTGAAGGCACATCTTCTATCACTGCTGGTTTTCGTTTTGCTGATTTGAATATTCCCCGAGGCGCCGTGATCACGTCGGCGCGTATTCGTTTTACTTCTGATGGCTACAACATTACGCAAAGTAACCTTACTTTCAAAAACATTGCCAGTGGTGACGTCGCCCCTTTTAGCAACAGCACTCGGTTAACCTCACTCGCAACCGGCGCTGAAAGTGTTGAGTGGAGCGAAGATAACGACTGGCCGACTGGAAGCCTTCAGGTGCGCAGTATTGATATTTCCAATGTAGTGCAAGAAGTGATTGACCGCCCAGACTGGTGTGGCGGCAACTCGCTGGGGCTATTGGTAGAAGGTCAGTCCGGCTCATCTGCCGCTGCCCGATATATACGCTCCTATGAGGATGGTAACAGTGAATCGGCGGAACTGGTGGTCACCTACGATCAGGCGTCAGCGACAGGCTGTATCAGCGGCGAGCAGTATTATCAGGTCAGTGCCCAGCGCAACAATGCTGAAGAGCAATCTAATGGCTATTACAATACCGGTAGCGAATTAACCCTCAACGCCAGCAGCAATCAATATGTAGGTATCCGTTTCGAGAATGTCAGCATTCCCAAAGACGCAGTTATCGATGAAGCCTATCTCATCTTTGGTGCCTACCAGAATCGCTCGGGCAGTGCCTCGATGAGAATTCGGATGGTGAATGAAGCTTCACCTGGCCGGTTTAGGAATAATGACAGGTATAGATTAAGAGATGCACCGAAAACCAGTGGTGTAGTCTGGTCTGGGATCCCCGCTTGGTACAAAAATCGTTTCTACTGGAGTCCGGATATTGCCAGTGAATTACAGCAAATCGTCAATCGGGGTGATTGGCAATCTGGTAACGACGCGATGTTCGTGCTCTCTGATTTTAGCGGTAATCGTGGTGCCTACACTTACAACGGAAAGCCATCCAGAGCACCCTATTTGTATGTGAAGTTTCAGGGCAATGCGATTCCTGAGACGGTGGCCACAGTGCGTGACCACCTGTTAAACAAAGTTGATGAGTTGGCCGCCAACGGTTATACACCGATTGTGGATACCCTATACGAAGCGGCTAGTTATTATGGTGGTCGTGATGTTTACTGGGGACGAACGCGGGGTAATAACAATGTTAGCGAAAATGTCCGGCGATATACCCGGGTGAGCCACCGGGATTCATACGTAGGACTGGAGCCCGTCAGACCCAACGGTTGTAGCGAAGATAATCTGAACGACAGTGATTGTATCGGTGAATACATTCCCACTGGCGCTAAGTACATTTCTCCGGTAACCGACTTACAATGCCAAACTAACAATCATATCGTACTGCTTTCGGACGGGGAGGCGAACAATAACCATAGTGTGAATGAAATTGAGGCGCTGCTCGGGCAACGCTGCGTATACGGCAGTGGCGGAGAAAAGTGTGGTTTGGATTTAATCAGGAATATCAGCAAATCCAGTGAATCGGTAATTGGACCGCGCATTATCACTCACACAATTGGTTTCGCCGCCAACTCAACCGCAAATAATTTCCTGAATCAACTGGCACTTCAGGGCGGTGGCAACTTTTATACTGCCAGTGACAGTGGTGAACTCGTCACTGCATTTGAGTCGATTTTACGTTCGGTTAAAGACGTTAATGCAACCTTTGTGTCGCCGGGTGTGGCAGTAAATCAGCTTAACCGATTGACCCATAGAGACGAGCTTTATTTTGCCTTGTTTAAACCTTCCGAGGGTACAGACTGGCCAGGTAATTTGAAGAAATACAAAATCACGGGTAATACCATTGTTGATAAAAACGGTGTTGCCGCGGTGGACGATGGAACCGGGTACTTTAAAGAAACCTCGCACAGTTATTGGTCGGTATTAGCAGATGGTGCGGATGTACGAGCAGGTGGCGCTGCCCATCAACTAGGCACAACCCGAAATGTCTATACGTTTTCCGGAACGGGTAATATCGCGACAACATCGAATCGTTTGGCTGAGAGTAACAGTGGTATTACGGTTGCGGACTTAGGCATCGCCGATCAACCGAACCCCAGTGATTTGCGAAACGTTTTGCTGAAATGGGCGCGGGGAATTGATGTTCAGGATGCTGATGATGATGGCAGCACGACTGATGCCCGTATGCAGATGGGTGATCCGATTCATTCGCAACCGGTGATCGTGAATTATTCTGATACCGATAGTGCCATTCTGGTGGCAACCAATCAGGGCTACCTACACTCATTTGACCCCGACACCGGCAATGAACATTTTGCGATTATCCCAAAAGAGTTGTTGAGTAACCTGCATGATTTTTACAAGAACAACTCTTCCTTCACCCACATTTACGGCTTAGATGGCGATATGGTTTTGCGTGATACCGGCACCAAACTGATGCTTTACGTGGGTATGCGGCGGGGAGGAAGAAACATCTACGCATTTGACATCACGAATAAAACCGCGCCTTCTCTATCCTTTAAGATTGAAGGTGGTACTGGTGACTTTGCCAAATTGGGTCAGACTTGGTCTAAACCTGTGATTACCAAAGTGAATATCGGAGGCTCGGTGAAAGAGGTGATGATTTTCGCAGGTGGTTACGATGTTAATCAGGACAACAAATTAATTCGCTCTGCAGATACCATGGGTAACGCGGTGTTTATGGTCGATGCCGACAGTGGTGCCTTGTTGTGGAGCGCCAGTGATTTAGACGCTAATCTGAATATCGCCGAAATGAAATACAGTATTCCGGCAAGAGTCGCTGTGATTGATCGGGACGACGATGGCCTTGCTGATCATATGTACGTAGCAGATACCGGCGCCCAGCTATTTAGGCTAGACATATACAATGGTAAGGGTGTCAATGAGCTGGTCAAGGGACAACGTCTGGCTGACTTCGGCGGCGATGATGACCCGGCTGAAAACCGCCGCTTTTTCTATGCACCCGACGTGTCGGAAATCAGTATGGGTACAGAGCATTATTATGCGGTTGCCATGGGTACCGGCTATCGCGCACATCCTCTGAATACTCAAATAAAGGATAATATCTACATGCTCAAAGACGAGGGCGTGTTTGAGGTCGACGAAAATGGACATTTCAGTTTTCCAACCCAAGCCTATACTGCCCTTAATCTGTATGACGCAACGGACCATAACCTGACGTCGGCAGATGGGACGACCCGCCAGCTTGAAGCCGCTGCGATGGCATCGAAACAGGGCTGGATGATTCGCTTAGGCAACGGTGGGGAGAAAGTGTTGGCCTCGCCACTGATACTGAATTACAAAGTGTTTGTAACGACTTACTTACCTGCTTCAATCAGTGAGAGCGCCTGTGCGCCACCAAGTGGCAACAGTCGTGCTTATTTGCTTGAGCTGGTGAATGCTAACGCCGTGACGGACTTGAACAATGACAGCGATCTGAGTCATCAGGACAGATACGTCGACTTGCAACAGACAGGTATAGCGCCAGAAACCAAGATATTGATTGAAGATGCACTCCATCCAGTGGTGTGCTTAGGTACTGAGTGTGGGTCTGCGGTAATTGAGCAAGACGAAGATGGCAATGAAATGGCGTGTACCACGCAACTTGACTGTCTTGCCCAGAATATCCTCGGTCGATTAAAGCGGGTACAAAAGTCGACCTGGAAAACGGAAACGGAGAGACAATGATGAAAAACAAAGGCTTTTCACTGGTCGAATTGATGGTGGCATTGGCGATAATTGGTATTCTCACCATGGTCGCCCTGCCGACTTATCAGTCCTATGTCAAAGACAGTAACCGTGCTTCTGCGCAAGCAGACTTGATGGCCTTAGCCGCGGCGATGGAGCGTCACAAGGCGACCACTTACAGTTATGCTGGTGCCGCTACCGGTGGTGCAGATACTGGCGCTCCCTCTGTGTTTCAAACATACTCGCCCTCATCAGAGCCGATAGCAAACCGCCGCTATGACTTGACGATAGATACATTAGCGGCCAATGGTATGAGTTACCGACTTAGGGCAACGCCAGCAGCGGGGTCAGTTCAGGTGGGAGACGGTGACCTGTATTACTTTAGTGATGGGCGCAAAGGTTGGGATAAAAACACCGACGGCGTCATCGGGGCGAATGAATTCTGCTGGAAATGTTAGTTACAGACGAGTGCGTTACCGGCCAAGTCATTATGCACCCCATCATTGTCGGTATCTTGGCTTGTTTTAACCCGACCGTGTAGGGTCACATAAAGGCCCCGTGCGGATTCAACGTCACCATTTTGATGACAAAACAAAAACGATGCATTGGTTGAAGCGCTGCCATCTTCGGCAAAATTAACTGCAACATTTGGACCTGTAACTCGCAGACTGGCTTGTGGCGCCTCTACAACCATAAGAAGTGGTTCATTATTGCCTCTGTTGCCATTCCCATCGACATCGGTGAACGCCATCATACTGTTTCGCCAGTTAGCATTGCATTGATTAAAATCAGTGGTGGCACAGACGGTAGTTGTTGTCGCCTCATTGATTGCGGTGCCGCGGGCAAACTGGATGAGGGCACTGCTTTCATTGACTTGCGCAACAACCAGGTTGCGCTGCAATATCGAGCTGATGTTGGGCGCCACCATAGTGATCAAAACAGTGACGATAGCCAGTACTATCATAAGTTCGACTAAAGTTAGACCATGTTGCTTGCGCATAGTTACCTCACAAAGACGCCAGAGTATAAGAATACGCAAATTCGGCCAAATAAGGGTATCTTTATTATCACAAAGGTATCCCCGCAGTTGCTGATGACAGCGTGAATTTACACAAGCAATTTGAGGCGTTTTTTTTTATTATCAAATAAACGACCAACACAGGCCAAATAAACACATGCAGTATCAGCACATTATTGATGAAATGCGGGTCTTACCCCACATTGATGTAGGATTCGAAATCAGACGCAGAATTGATTTCATTAAGTCGTACTTACGAGAAAGTGGTGCGCGCTCACTGGTGTTAGGTATCAGTGGCGGAATCGATAGCTGTACCTTGGGGCGTTTAGCACAACTCGCCATAGATGAACTCAACAGCGAGCATGGCACTCACTATCAGTTCATCGCTGTTCGTTTGCCATACGATGTTCAAGCTGATGAAGATGACGCGCAAGCGTCTCTTACCTTTATCAATGCATCAAAAGTTGTCACGGTCAATGTCAAACCCGGCGCTGATGGCATAGAGCAAGCGTGCCTTGCAGCGCTGAACAATGATTCAGAGGCTGATGCAGCCAAACAGGATTTTGTAAAGGGTAACACCAAAGCCCGTACCAGAATGGTCGCTCAGTATCATATTGCCGGGCTATATGATGGGCTGGTTTTGGGTACTGACCATAGCGCTGAAAACATCACTGGTTTTTATACCAAGTTTGGTGATGGCGCCTGTGATTTGGCGCCGCTATTTGGCTTGAGTAAACGCCAGGTCAGGGCACTTGCCAGAGAGCTGGGCGCACCTGAGCATGTGATAACGAAAGCGCCCACAGCTGATTTGGAGTCATTGAGCCCACAAAAAGCTGATGAGGACGCATTGGGTTTGAGTTACGATCAGATAGATGATTTTCTTGAAGCCAAACCGGTAGCCCCAGAGGTTGCTGAGCGGATAAATTATATTTATCAGCGTACGCAACATAAAAGAAAGCCAATTCCGACCATTTACGACATTTAGGGAGAAATACCATGGGAATGAAAAAAATCACTGCAATCATCAAGCCGTTCAAGATGGACGATGTGCGCGAAGCACTGGCGGATATTGGGATTACTGGTATGACGGTGACTGAGGTGAAAGGATTTGGTCGTCAAAAAGGCCATACTGAACTGTACCGGGGTGCTGAATACCAGGTAGATTTTCTTCCCAAGAATCACATTGAGTTGGTGGTGCAAGATAGTTTGGTAGATCAGTGTGTTGAAGCCATCATCAATGCTGCGAAAACCGGAAAAATAGGTGACGGCAAGATCTTTGTCACCGACGTTGAACGCGTTATCCGAATCCGCACCGGCGAAGAAAATGAAAACGCTGTGTGAGTGATTCAAGGTTTAGGTTAAATTAATCAGGAAGGCAGATTTAATCTGCCTTTTTACTTTTCTATTTTGCAGGGATAGCAGCAATGGCAAGTCGTTCTCGGATCTTAGATAGAAGTTTACATTGGATATCAGCTGTACTTCTCCTGCTGATGTTGATGACCTTATCTTCCCAATTGCATCAGGTAAATTGGGAAGTAAAAGGTCAGCTGGCGCATCGACAAGATGCGGTTGAGCTCCATGCAATCATGGGCTTAATGCTGGTTGTAGTTATGCTGATTCGACTAATTTTTCCTCTTTTGTCCTCTGTACCTATGGTTCGGATGCAGCCGACATCGGCGACACACGGTTTTTTTATCAGGCTAACTCACAGCGCGCTTTACGTTTCCATTCTGGGATTGGCTGTGACTGGCTTGATGATGGTTAATAACTACGAAATACCGCTGATGGTTGCGGGTATCAGTATTGCTCAAGACAAGCAGGCTTTTTATGCTAACTTCACTCAATGGCATGAAATTCACATGATACTTAAGCAAGTTATGTGGTGGCTAATTGGCTTACATTTAGCAGGTGTGCTGTACGCTAAAAAGTGACATGGGTATAGCTATTCAGTGGGCCCCAAAGCATTGGGGCCAGAATGAAAAAAACGCACCAAAGCAGGACTTTAGGTGCGTTTTTCAATTCAGCATTAGCTAACTTACATTACTCTCCGCTGGCTGACAGCGCGTTCGGGTAATTCAATAAAAGAGTAGCAGTGGCATTTTGTTTCAGCTCTTGCATGTTAAGTTGGTCATAGCACTCAATCATGATTAATAAGGCTTCTTTCACGTGGGGTGTATCCGGGTAAGTTTCCACCACATATTGCCCTCTATTGGCTGCTGCAACCCACGCCTGACGCTTCATGTAGTATTTAGCAATGCTTAATTCATGTTTGGCCAGGCGATCTTTAATTGCCAACATGCGTAACTTGGCATCTGCGGCGTAGCGACTATCTGGAAATTTCTGGATCAAGGTTCTGAAGTCGTCAAAAGCCTGTCTGGCCCGGCTGGTATCGCGGTCAGCGCGGTCAATATTAAAAAACTCTTGGAACAAGTTTTTGTCCGCATCTAAGTTTACTAAGCCGCGCATATGTAATGCGAAGTCGACGTCTGAATGGTTTGGGTTTAAGCGAATGAAGCGGTCTATGGTGGCGATAGCTTGTTCAGCATTGCCTGTTTTGTAATAAGCAAAAATCAGGTCGAGTTGAACTTGGTGGCTCAATGGTCCAAAAGGATATCTCGAGTCCAGAGCACTCAATGTTTGAACTGCTGCGTTGTAATTACCGGTGGTTAATTGTTCTTTAGCTCTGTCATAAAGAGCTTGTGGTCCGGCATTTTTGAGCACAGGATCTTGCTCATCCGGTGAACTTGAGCAAGCTGCCAGCACCATCAATGTGCTAACGCAAGCAAGGCGACTCAGGTTTTTCATGGTTTTTTTCATAGTTGCTATCAGTCTCACGTTCAGACGCGAGTAAAAATCCGTTAGAATGTATAATCTTATAAAGCACCGCATTCTAACCCAGCGATTTGGGTTATGCACAGGTAAATTGCCCAGAAATCAGGCTCCCATGCACGAAACATTAGAACTCAGTGAAATAGTACCGGACATTTTGTTCGGCAAACGGTTAGATCAAGCTTTAGCCGAAATGTTCCCCGATTATTCGCGATCGCGCATAAAAGAGTGGATTTTGGCCGGGCAAGTGACGTTAGACGGCTCTGTGTGTGACAAACCCAGAGAAAAGTTACGTGGCGGTGAAGAGGTGCTGATCAAAACCACCTTGGAAACCCAGGTTCAACATAAGCCGCAAAAAGACATTAAACTGAACATTGTCTATGAAGACGATGCGATCATGGTGATCGACAAGCCCGCCGATTTAGTTGTTCATCCAGGGGCGGGTAATGCACAGGGCACTGTATTAAACGCCTTGCTGGCCCATTACCCTCAGATTGAGTTGGTTCCCCGAGCCGGTATCGTTCATCGCCTCGACAAGGACACAACCGGTTTAATGGTGGTAGCCAAAACGGTAGAAGCGCAAACACATTTAGTGGAGCAACTGCAGGCGCGCGAGATCAGCCGAGAATACGAAGCTGTGGTGTATGGCTTACTCGTTGCTGGCGGCACTGTGGACGCGCCTATCGGCCGACACCAGACTAAACGAACTAGTATGGCGGTACGAGAAAACGGAAAGCCCGCGGTGACACATTACCGGGTTAAAGAAAAATTTCGTGCGCATACTCATTTGCGCCTTAAATTAGAATCAGGTCGAACCCACCAGATACGTGTGCATATGGCACATCTTACCCATCCACTGGTAGGCGATCCCTTGTATGGTGGAAGGCCCCGCCCTCCGAGAAAGGCAACGCCTGAGCTTGGTGATATGCTGCGTAAATTTAATCGTCAGGCTCTGCATGCTATCCAGCTGGAGCTGACCCATCCTACCACGGGAGAATGGATGAGCTGGACCTCACCATTACCTGATGATTTTGTTCAGCTACTTGAGGTCATCAGGGCTGATACAGCATTGCATCCGGAGTTTTAATGATTTGTACGCCACATTGGTCGCCCGGTCCTGGGGTAAAGTCCTATTACACGGATCGCCTTGGCGGTTGCAGTGTGGCGCCCTATGACAGTTTTAATCTGGCGCTACACGTGGGTGACAACCCCGCTCATGTCGCTTTGCATCGTCAACAATTACCCCTTGCACCGAGAACGTTTTGGCTTAATCAAGTCCATAGTAATCGGGTGGTCGAAGTTACCGAGTCTCAATTACTAACAACTGGCTTGCCTGATGCGGATGCAAGCTTCACGTCATTGCCTAATACTGTGTGTGCGGTGATGACAGCGGATTGTTTACCGGTACTGGTATCCGACCCGTCAAATGGCAGAGTTGCTGCTATTCACGCCGGCTGGCGCGGACTTGCCAATGGGATCATAGAAAATACGCTCAGTGCCATGGGATGCAGTGACTCTGCGCGTATTTGGATTGGCCCAGCCATAGGTTTTCAGCATTTTGAGGTGGGGGAAGAGGTGGTAGACGCCTTTCCGTCGGCTCAAGCTCATTGTTTTGCAGCGTTAGGTAATCAGAAGTGGTTGGCAGACCTTCCTGAAATAGCCCATCAGAAGCTGCGGGAGTTAGGCGGCTTCTGTGTAAGCCTCAGCCATTTATGTTCTTTTGCCAACAGAGAACGTTTTTTTTCTTATCGACGAGACGGTCAGACAGGCCGCATGGTTAGTGGCATTTGGGTTGATCCTGATCAATAAGGCTTTAATAAGTAACTTGAATCATTTCTGAGCTGTACCCACATAATAGCTATCATAAGTTTTGGTAGGTATAAATGATGCGTTCCGATAAATTAACCAGTAAATTCCAGATCGCGATTTCTGATGCTCAGTCGCTGGCGCTTGGTCGCGACCATCAGTATATCGAACCCGTTCACTTACTCACGGCAATGCTAAATCAAGACGCTGGGTCAGTAAGACCTTTGCTCGATCAGGCCGGCGTGAACGTAAACAGCCTTCGCTCTTTGCTAGCTGAAGCCATTGATCACCTTCCTCAAGTTGAAGGCACGGCCGACGTACAGTTTGGTAAAGATGCCATCATGTTACTTAACATGACGGATAAACTAGCTCAAAAGCGCAAGGACCAATATATCAGCTCCGAATTATTCGTGCTTGCTGCCTGCGACGATAAAGGCAAGCTGGGCGATATTTTGCGCCAGTCAGGGGCTGACAAACAACGCCTGGAAAAAGCCATCGATAATATGCGAGGCGGACAGAAAGTCACCGATCCCAATGCTGAGGATGTTCGCCAGGCATTGGAAAAGTTCACCACGGATCTGACCGAACGAGCAGAGCAAGGTAAACTTGATCCCGTCATCGGCCGCGATGAAGAAATTCGCCGAACGATTCAGGTTTTACAACGTCGCACTAAAAATAATCCGGTATTGATTGGTGAGCCTGGTGTAGGTAAAACAGCCATCGTTGAAGGCCTGGCGCAACGTATCGTTAACGGTGAGGTGCCCGAAGGCCTGAAAAGTAAACGTGTGCTGTCTTTAGACATGGGCGCATTGGTCGCTGGTGCCAAATATCGAGGTGAGTTCGAAGAGCGGCTAAAAGCGGTCTTAAACGAACTGGCTAAGGAAGAAGGGCAGGTCATCCTGTTTATTGATGAGTTGCATACCATGGTTGGTGCGGGCAAAGGTGATGGGGCGATGGATGCTGGCAATATGCTCAAACCTGCCTTGGCCAGAGGAGAGTTACACTGTGTTGGTGCCACAACCTTGGATGAGTACCGTCAGTATATTGAGAAAGATGCAGCACTTGAGAGACGTTTTCAAAAAGTGCTGGTTGATGAACCCAGCGTAGAAGATACCATTGCGATTTTGCGCGGTTTGAAAGAGCGCTACGAACTTCACCATAGCGTTAACATTACCGATCCGGCCATCGTAGCTGCGGCCAGTTTGTCTCACCGTTATATCAGTGACCGGCAATTGCCGGATAAAGCCATCGATTTGATTGATGAGGCAGCATCCAGTATCCGCATGCAAATTGACTCTAAACCCGAGGAAATGGATCGGCTGGAACGCAGGATTATTCAATTAAAGTTGGAAGAGCAGGCATTGGCCAAGGAAACCGATGAAGCCAGTCATAAACGGTTGGAGCTGATTGAGCAAGAGCGAGAGCAATTGGAGTTTAAGTTTGCGGATTTGGAAAAGTTATGGAACCGTGAAAAAAATGCGATGCAAGGCACCCAACACATCAAGTCAGAATTGGAACAAGCGAAGTTAGACTTAGAGATTGCTCGCCGAGCAGGTGATTTAAGCCGTATGTCTGAACTTCAGTATGGACGTATTCCGGAACTGGAGATGCGTTTGGAACAGGCGTCCGATACTGAGCAACAAGAATTTAACCTGTTGAAAAATAGGGTATCAGACAATGAAATCGCTGAAGTGTTGTCGAGGTGGACCGGTATACCTGTGGCCAAAATGCTAGAAGGCGAAAAAGACAAACTGTTACGAATGGAAGAGGCATTGCACAGCAGGGTTATCGGTCAACACGAAGCGGTTAGTGCGGTTTCCAATGCCATTCGCCGTTCGCGGGCGGGACTTGCCGATCCCAACCGACCGATCGGTTCGTTTCTTTTTCTCGGTCCGACAGGGGTTGGTAAAACTGAATTGTGCAAGGCCTTAGCGGGTTTTATGTTCGATACTGAACAGGCTATGGTGCGCATTGATATGTCCGAATTTATGGAAAAACACTCTGTCGCCCGTTTAGTCGGTGCGCCCCCGGGTTACGTGGGATACGAAGAAGGCGGCTATCTGACAGAAGCAGTCAGACGCAAACCTTACTCGGTAATATTGCTCGATGAAGTAGAAAAAGCGCACCCTGATGTTTTCAATATTTTATTGCAAGTGTTAGATGACGGCCGTTTGACCGATGGTCAGGGACGTACGGTAGACTTTAAAAATACCGTTGTGATCATGACTTCTAACCTCGGTTCGGATGTGATTCAGGAATACAGTCAGCAAGGCCAGTACGACGAGATGAAAGCTAAGGTGATGGAGGTTGTCGGCATGAACTTCCGGCCAGAATTCATCAACCGTATTGACGATACCGTGGTATTTCACCCTCTGGCACAAGAGCAAATTAAAGACATAGCCAGTATTCAGCTGAAAGGCCTATTGGCACGGCTCGAAGATAAAGGCTTTAATCTTGAAGTGACAGACAATGCTCTAAGCACGTTAGCTAACGCCGGTTTCGACCCTGTATTTGGGGCAAGACCGCTGAAACGAGCCATTCAACAGCAGATTGAAAACCCCTTAGCGCAAAAAATCCTGTCAGGAGATATTGTGCCCGATCAAACCATTGTTATTGATGCTGATGAACAAGGCTTAACGTTTCAATAATCAAAAAAAACGGCCACAGGAGTGGCCGTTTTTTCAGAGGCTGTTGAGTAGTGCTTTGGCCTCATCGAATTCCGCATAGTCGTCACTCATAGTGGCCATGCGCAATTGGCGAATGGCTTCCTCCTTACGGCCTAATTTGTGTAAAACGAAGCCTAAGTGATAGTTGATCTCTGCGTTGTTGGCATCGAGGACTGCCGCTTCCCGCAGGTGACTTAATGCTTCATTAAACTTTTGTTGTCTCGCGTATATCCACCCGACCGTGTCATGAATCGCTGCACTTTTCCCTTCGCTGTACTCAATTGCCAGCAAGCCAGCCTCCAGCGCTGCCGTCAGATTGTCTTTAGCATAGATATTTGCAAGGTTATTCATGATTGCTGCGGAACGGCTAAATTGCTCAGTACCCATTAATTTTTTGTAATGGAATTCAGCGAGTCCCAAATCACCGGCGTTCATGTACCCATCAGCGAGAAGCTTACGAACCCATACAGGTTGGTTTTGCTGGGCCAGCAGTTCATTGGCAGTGTCGAAGAACTCTCGTTCAATTTTACCCTGCTTTGACAATTGATAGAGTTTGATTAAGGCTACGTGACGACGAGGATCCTTTTTCAGGGTCGCCTGATACCAGTCTGAAGCTTGCGAAATATCATTTAAAGCCAACGCAAGGTCGCCTTTTAACAAGGTTACTTCGGCAATATCGCCAAATTTATCGGTTAGCTTGGTAATCAGATTGTTTGCACGTGTTAGATCTTGTTCAACCAGAGCCGCTCTGGCTTGTTGAATGGCGGCCCAGGGTTGGTCCGGTTCTAAGGCGAGAATGCGTTTGAGTGTCTGCTGTGCACTTTGCCAAGCCTGAGCGTCAATCTGCGCTTGGGCTAGGCGTTGTAGCAAGCTAGCATCATCTATCCACAGCTCGTAAAGTATTTGATAATTTTGCTGGGCATCCTCTGCGTTATCAAGAGCACTGAATACTGTTGCCTGTTGCAATAAATACTTTGGATTAAGTCCATCGAGCTGTCTCAGTGCAACCAGTTGCTTCAATGCCTGATTCCACTGATTCGTTTGAATATAGAGTTGGGTTTGCATTTCGGATGCAAAGATATCTTCAGGGTAGTAGTTTAATAAGGTATCGATTCTGTTTTGAGCGGTTTGCCAATTCCCTTGCCTGATTGCTAAATCGACCAGGCGTGTCAACGCCATTTGGTGCTCGGGCGCTTGTTCAAGGATTTTTTGGAATCCTACTTCGGCATCCTCAAATTGGCCTTGTAACATTTTGATGCTGGCTAAATTGTATTTGCTATCGGTATTATTTGAATCAATTGCGAGCGCCCGCTCACTAAGTTGCTGTGCCTGGTCCAGTTCATTGGTTGCCATCGCCACCGCGGCACGGAGATTTAAAAAGTTGGCACTTCCTGCCAGATCGCCTCCATCAACTAACTTGGCAACGATTGAGTCAGCAGCTTCTGTTTGACCGAGAATTAGGTGTGTCTTTGCTTTATGCTGCCAGTAAGCATTATCTCTGAGGTCGGGCGCGATTGTCTCTAACGATTGAAGTGCCAGCTGATGTTGGTCAGTAGCTGAGTAAACCTCTGCCTGAAGGCGTATGAGTATTGGTTGGTTAGAAAAGTTTCGCTCTAATTCACGTATAACTTGACCTGCTTTGAAAGGGTTGCCTTCTGCCAGCAATAAACTAACCAGTTGTGTACCTAAGCCTAAGTTTTTGTATACCGGGCGGTAACGTCTTTGCAGTACGTCAATCGCTTTATTCCTGTCACCAGTGCTAAGGTACTGATTAACCAACAGAGAGATAGCGTAGGTGTCGTCAGGCTTTTTCTCTAAGTAAGCCTCATAGGCATCGATCGCCGCTTGTTGGTTGTCTTGCATGCTGGCGCTAATACCGAGTAACAAATTTTGCTTTCCATCAGCGCTATCAGAAACGAGAGAAAGGTTGCTTGAGAGTTCAGCCAGAATAACTTCTGCTTCTTCGTTTTTTCCTTGGTTTTGAAGGTGGTTGGCTTTTACCAACAGAGCCGCTGGATCATAGGGCGCTAAAGCCAGCAACTCCTCGTTCAATTTAATTCCTTGTTCTACATCGCCCAATCGAATGAATGACAGGGAGAGTGCACGTAAGATTAACGGGTCCTTAGGGGCAGCCTTGTAAGCTTGCTGCAATAAAGTATGACTTTGTTGGTAATTAGCTTGTAGTTGAAAGGCTTTGGCTCGAATGAGTAAGGTTTTTGAATTGTTTTGATCCAATTCTAAAGAGGATTCGGTGAGTTCAAGGGCACGTTGGATATTTTCATTATCCAGGTAGTAACTGGCGAGTGTGTTCAATGCTCTAACGTCATTGCGGGCCTTAGTTAAAGCTAGCTTAAACTCTTGCTCCGCGAAGTCGTGCTTTTCCTGACGTAAAAAGGCTTGGCCTTGGAGCAGATGCCATTCAAATTGACCATATCTATCGAGTTTATGAAAATAGCGCTCTAGGGCTAATAGTTCATCTACCTTGTCTTGGAGCAACAAGGCATTGCCGAGTTTTGGTAGCACCAGATTAATGTCTGCACCAGCTTCTAGTGCCAGTTTTAACTCATGTTCGGCTTCTGAAAAGATGCCGTTTTCAAAGTAAATTTTGCCTAGTAATAATCGTGATGGCAGATGAGTTGCATTTTCCTGCAGTGCGTTTTTCAAATGAATAAATGCAGTATCCATTTTGCCTGAGTCATAGGCTGTCAGGGCTTGCTCGTAATAGTCGGAAGAAGACTGGGCAATGGCAGAATATTGAAGTGTAAGGTAAAGCGCTCCTGCGCCTAAAAAACGAAAAACCGACAACTTAGTTTCCTTATCAACCTTATGTTGAACTTATGGTAACTAAGCGGCCGGCTTTAGTATAGCGATTAGCTTATTTTTTGACTTGACGACGTAACATGAGCATACCGCCAAGCATAAGCGCCCAAGCTGCTGGTTCAGGAATTGGGGTCTTGCCATCTGGTTTCACACTTGCTTGCAGCATGTTGATCTTGAATGCGTCGTTGCCGCCGTATGCGCCGCTTGTGTAATGCGTGCCAGCGAGACTGCCATTGTAAGCCATCACCATCCAGCCTGTTGAAGCACCGTCAAAAGCGCTGTAGTTGGTCAGATCAATACCACTGGTGGTGACGTCGCCGAAGTGACCAACCACTGACCAACCATTGTTGGTGATATTTCCCCAGGTCGACCCTGTCAGGGAACTCGATGCATTGCCTGCACCAGTGTATTTCAAGATAGAAATGTCGGCCTGACCGTAACAAGAACCATTGTACTGGTCGCAGCTCCCCTCAACTGTCCATCCAAAATCAATTTCCTGCAGTGACACGGCACTGGAAAACTCAAATAAGACAGACTCATATTCGTTGCCAAAACTGTCTGCCGCATGGTGAGGGGAAGAGGTGGAGTATTCATCGTTATTTTTTACATAGATGCCGTTACCGGTTCGTTTGACTTTACCTTGCTCCAGCACGCCATTGTTACCAGAATCAGCCCAACCGGTGATGCGAACGTCAGAAACGCCTTCGATGCTAAACTCGGAAACATCGTTTTTCCAGCCGCTATCCGACATATCGTCGAAGTCCCAGGTTTCAGTTCCAGCTAATGCCGACCCTGACGCACCTAGTGCGGTTGTAATAGCCAAGATTTTAACTAAATTCATATCTTCCCTCTCGCCCGATGGGCTACAGCTCTCTATATTATAACCACAGTCAAAGCACAAATCATGCCACATTTCGCAAGGCGCTGTTTTTCTGAGTTTTTGGCGCAACTCAACGCATTAAGTCACCTTTTTAACGATGAAAGTGTAAAAAAAACTGACACTTCTTATTCTGTTAGTAGAGCTATAGTAACACGTATCAGTAGGTTTCGATGAGATGCATCGATGCATAGGTATCGTAATGAATACTCAGGCTGTGGTGTTTTAGAAATTATGGTATCTTAATAGACTGTTTTATTGGGAGTACTTCATGTCTGAAGCGAAACGAAAAGGCATTTATTTATTGCCTAACTTGCTAACCACAGCAGGG
>CAXQZJ010000146.1:0-3649 GCA_964228145.1 Alteromonadaceae bacterium
ATGCTGCTGTGCAACAGGGGCACCCGGTAAACGCGATATTCTGTTATCAGGCCGGGACCGAGTATGCAAATAAGCTCAGATTGATCCCAGCGGAGGAACCGGATGCTGGCAAACAATTAATAGCCTTTAGTCAGACACATGAGATACCACTGCAGGTGTGTATCAGCGCAGCTAACCGACGTGGTGTGGTAAGTCAGCAAGATGCTCAGGACAATGATTTAGATAGCGACAACCTCAATCCTGCATTTCAGCTAGTTGGGTTAGGTGAACTGGCGCAGCACCTTCAACAATCGGATCGGGTGATACAATTCTGATGACAGACAATAGATTGGCGATCGTAATGGCGTCACCGCCATTGGCCAGCTTTCACAACCAAGAAGGCCTCGAACTTGCCATGCTTTGTGCCAGTTACGGGCAACAGGTCTCATTGTTTTTTGTTGACGATGGTGTGTGGCAACTACATGACGCCCTCAATGCTAATCAGGTGTTGCGTAAAAACTTTACCAAGAGCCTCGCGGCACTAGAATTTTACGATATTGAGCACCTTTACGTGTGTGAGGATTCGTTAGCCCAACGCAACATGCACAGCTTGGTTAATGGACTGGAGATTCAGTTACTTTCAGCAACGCGTTTAAGTCAGTTGCTGGCTGATCACCAACAAGTGCTGAGGTTTTAATGCTGCATATTATTCAAACCAGTCCGTTCAATTCGGATTTGTTAGCACGTTTAGCCCGCCGTGCCCTACCCCATGATGCTTTTCTGTTAGTTGGCGACGGCTGTTACGCTGTGGCTAATCCAGAGCAATTAATGGCAGCCATCCCTGATTGTGGCGCTCTGTATATGTTAGAATCCGATGCCAGAGCCAGAGGCTTACATCATCAACAAAGTACTGTAGTGGAACTTATCGATTATGATCGCTTTGTTACACTGAGCATTGAACACCCACAATCCATTACCTGGTAAATCATGGCGTTTTATATCAATTTTAATGGTCAGCAGTTTGAAACCGACAAATTGGGCTATCTGCAAGATTACACTCAGTGGTCTGCTGAACTGGCAGAACATATGGCACAACTCGATGGCATTGAGTTAGACGAGCCACGCTGGGAAGTAATCCACTTTGTTAGACAATTTTATCTTGAATTCGAGACCAGCCCGGCAATACGTGCGTTAGTTAAAGCGATGGAAAAGAAATATGGGCCGGAAAAAGGTAACTCACGCTATCTGTACCGGCTGTTTCCAAAAGGCCCGGCCAAGTTGGTCAGCAAATACGCTGGCTTACCTAAGCCCAAAAAGTGTCTCTAAAGCCTGTTTCAAGCAAGAAATTAGCACTGGCACCCTGCGCGCGGGGTGCAGTGATTCACCAGATTAACTATAGCGGGAACTCATCCCGCTGCGTCTTATAGTTATGTTCAGCAAAATAATTTTGACCTTAAAGCGACTAATTAGGTTTGTACTTCCAGCCGCTGGAGGTTTTGATGAAGGTTCCTACTTGATCCACTGATTGGCCGTTATCGAACGTCGCCTTAAAACTGCAAGACCAACCCGCTTCACTACTTAACTCCTTGCATTCGCGCCAGTCTACTGAGTCCATAAGCGGTCCGTCCATACGCATAATTTTTAGACCTTCGTTATATGATTCAGAATAGGCTTGTAATATGTCATCTGAACTGGGTCCGTCGCTGAAACAGCCTGTGACTAAACCCGATAATGCTGATATGACAGTGAGCTTTACAAAATTGCGCTGCATAATCTGTTTTCCCTTTTATTATTCCTGTATCCATTGTTTAACCCTACGGCAGGTAACAGAACACAATGCCGAAATGGTTAAAAATTAATCAATTAAGAAATATATACAGATTTGCCTAAATTTCAACACGTTGGCGATTTTGATCTCATATCGGCAGAGCTGGAGTGGGAATTAGCGTGACAATTAAGCCAGACAGAAACGATAAAGCTCCAACGAGTGGAGCTTTATTAACAAACGTAGATTGATACCTTTAGCAGCTAATGCGTTCCAGACCGCCCATGTATGGGCGCAATGCCTCTGGAATCGTGACACTGCCATCTTCGTTTTGATAGTTTTCTAAGATAGCCACCAGGGTACGGCCGACTGCCAAGCCTGAGCCATTCAGGGTGTGTATCAATTCAGGCTTTCGGGTCTCTGGATTACGAAAACGCGCCTGCATACGACGAGCCTGAAAATCCCCCATGTTTGAACAAGATGAAATTTCACGATAGGTATTTTGCGCCGGAAGCCACACTTCAAGGTCGTAGGTTTTACGTGATCCAAAACCCATATCCCCGGTACACAGCAATACTTTTCGGTACGCAAGGCCAAGACGCTGCAGTACCTGTTCCGCATGAGAGGTAAGCTCTTCTAGGGCCTCATCAGAGTGTTCGGGTTTGACCAGCTGAACCATTTCTACCTTGTCAAACTGATGTTGACGAATCAGCCCCCGAGTGTCTCGCCCGTAAGAGCCCGCCTCACTTCTGAAACAAGGTGTATGCGCAGTCATTTTTATCGGTAGCTGGTCTGCATCTAAAATTTCATCCCTGGCCAGGTTAGTCAGCGGTACTTCAGCTGTTGGGATCAAAGACAGGCTCTGTGCTTCTTCTGTCGCTGGTTTAGTATGAAACAAATCTTCGCCAAATTTAGGCAACTGACCCGTACCAAACAAACTATCGTTATTGACAAGATAAGGCACATACATTTCTTGATAACCATGCTCATTGACGTGTAAATCGAGCATAAATTGGGCTAGTGCACGATGCAGCCGGGCCATCTGACCACGCATAACAACAAAACGCGAACCGGTCAGTTTGGCAGCGGCCTCAAAATCGAGCCCCTGATTAAGACCCGCCGCCACATCAACATGGTCTTTTACCTCAAATTCGAAACTAGGCGGTGTTCCCCAACGCAAAATTTCAAGATTATCATCTTCGTCTTTGCCTTGCGGCACACTGTCATCGTGGAGGTTAGGCACACCGGCAGATAACTCTGCTATGGTGTCCAGTAACCCTTTTAATTCAGATTTTGCCGCATCAAGCTCTTCACCAAGCTGGCTCACTTCAGCCAATAACGGCGCGATATCTTCGCCGGCAGCTTTTGCTTTTCCAATGGATTTGGAACGAACGTTTCTTTCGTTTTGCAGGTTTTCGGTGCGGATTTGTAACGATTTACGTTGTTCTTCCAACGCTTTGAATTGTTCTATATCCAGCTTAAAACCGCGCTGTGCCAGCTTTTCAGCGGCAAACTCAATATCAGCACGAAGAAACTTTGGATCTAACATGAGAGTTGATTACCTTGTTTTAATTAGTGATTAGCTTGTACCAGTTGCATTGCAAGCCAAGCGGCGAACAAACAGCAACCGAGATTTAATATGACGTTCATCCCTGCTTTAAGCCAATACCCTTGCTGCATCAGCACTAACGTATCAACTGAAAATGTAGAGAAGGTGGTCAATGCACCGAGAAAACCAATTGCAACGAGTGAACGCCATGGCCCAAGTGCTATGTGTTCGTGTTCAATCAGTGCGTAAATAAGGCCCAATAAAAATGAGCCTGTAATATTGACGATCAGTGTACCAAAAGGAAAGCCCTTACCAAACAGGCTGAGTGCTTGTTGATTAACAAAAAATCGTAAACA
>CAXQZJ010000147.1:0-15062 GCA_964228145.1 Alteromonadaceae bacterium
TGATGTCAACCGCTTTTTTCAAAAGTTTTTGTTAACATCTCAACTTCGTCTGCAGTTCGTTGCCGTCCCCGTCGAAGTGCGGCGCATTCTACGCATATCAGATTTGCGCGCAACCCCTTTTTTAAGTTTTTTGTTCGTTTGAGCAAGAATTAACCAGCAAAGCCCTGTTTCTGTTAGCTAAATAGTTCTCACAAGGTCTGAATGAGGGAGATAACTACGATTCAGAATATTTGCTAACATTAATAATATCAGTAAGATAGCTGTGAGCTCACATTAACGGATATTTATAATGACGTCTCCGAAATTCGTTTCCAGCCTGGTTTTGCTAGTAATGGCACTGCTTGGCTACTTTATTGTCGATAGATTTATCATGCTGCAGCCCAACGTTGCGATGGCGATTGGCATTCTACTTGGCGGTCTGGTGGTATTAGCTTTCTTTACCTTTATACCAGGCACGGCATCAATACCTGAGCATGTAGAAGAAGGTGGTGCAGCTATAGAGAAGCAAACACTCTATGTCGGCAACCTTCCTTACAAGGTCAGCGAGGACGATGTCAGAGATTACTTCTCAGCCCACACCCGCGTCTATTCAGTCAGACTGATGCGGGATCGTAAAACCGGAAAACGTAAAGGCTACGGTTTCGTAGAAGTAGCATCAGACCAGACTGATTCTGTTATTAATAAGCTAAATGATACTGACTTTGAACAACGAACATTGAAAGTCAGATTGGCCAGACAAAAAACCGCAGAATAATCTGCGGTTTTTTTTATTCCGGATTAGAAGCTGATGGCTCCTGGGTTTGCTGCCCCGGTAAGTTGTCTACTAACTTTTGGTTAAACCCATTAAAGCGATTTAACGCAGCAATTAAGTCTGGTACCTGAACATCTTCCATTTGGTTAATAATGCCATTAACCAATCCATCAAATGCACTGCCATCTTCTAATTCGTTTTTAGCCTGTTCAGCCACTTCAAGCATTTTATCCAAATAGTCCGCAATCGGTCTAATCCGGTTAGCCGCGTTGTCGCCACTGTTTTGCTCATCCATATTGGCAACAGATTCGTATGTCCGCGCCACTTGCGTCGTTTGCGTTTGAGATAGTTGTAAAGCAAAGCCCGTTAGCGTCTCTTCATCAAACCCTAAACTCAATGCTTGCTCAAAAGCCTTATCAATATCACCATCAAAAAAGTCTTCAGCCAAGTTCGCCGTGTTCTTGACCAACTCATTGATCGATGCCAATTCGTCTTCATTCAGGTCTCCTTCCACAGAGAAGGAAAACCGCTGGGTGCTTCCGAAAGCCATCGACGTTTGTCGCTCACCCTGTTCGTTTGCCTGAGACTGAAACATTACTTGGCTGGCGTCACTAAAGTTAATATTAACCAGATCGCCTTCTTTGGTTCTGATCGACAATTCACCATCTCTGCTTCGGGCATCCAGCATACTCACGGCTGAGGTACCCTCTTGGGGTTCGCGTCCAAACACTGAATTACGCAGGTCATTCAGCCCTTGGTCTATCAGCTGGTAACTTTTATTAATACCCTGGTCGATTTCTTCATTCATGAACCCGGCCAAATCCTTACGCGCCATCTCGATACCCTTTAGCACGCCCTGTTCTGCCTGTTCAAATAAGCTGTTAAGTTTATCCTCGTCAGCGCCACTGACTTTGGCATTTTTAACCACGCCGCCGACAAAGTTTAAAACGTTCTTGGCAATTTCTTCGAAATCAAACAAGCCTTTTTGCTTTGGCTTCTCACTCTCTTCCTGCACAGCGGGTAAGCGCAGTTGTGATTGTTCAATTTGTACCGTTTGATTAAACGATGCGTTCAACACCTTAGCACCGATAAACACTGAAGAGTGCATCGACAGCGTACTGGATGCAGACAATAAATTAGCTGGCCCATTAGTGGGGCTGTTGACACCTTTACCGTTCCCCTGCAACTGTCCCTGACTACTGGCACGGTCTGCGGGGTTAAGAAAGGCCTTAATCTCGCCTAAGTTCATAATAAAAATCCTCTCGTCCTCAACAGGAAGTATCGGCCGCCTATCCCTAAACTGTAGTTTTTTTATACGATAAAGCTCAACTAAACTGTTTAAGGGGTGGGAAATTGGCGTTTAAGGCCGTAAAATTCGCGCCCCACTATGCCAACAGGAATCCAACTCGATGCGCGCAGACCAAATAAATTCAGCGGATTATGCTCAACAATTACAGGATAAAGTCACGCGAATTTGTTCGCAATTCTCCGCCTATACCTCGTTGGCCCCGGATGTGTTTGAGTCGGCTCCTTTACATTATCGCCAGCGCGCCGAGTTTCGCGTCTGGCACGACGGGGACGACCTGTACCACATCATGTTTGACGCACAAACCAAGCAAAAGTATCGAGTCGATCAATACCCTGTGGCGGACAAAGCGATTAACCGAATGATGGCTGCCCTGATGGAACAGTTGATTCCGAATCCAGTGTTACGCAGTAAACTGTTTCAAATTGACTATCTCAGTACTCTGTCCGGCGATATGCTGATTACTTTAATCTATCATCGCCAACTGGATGATGAGTGGATTGACGCAGCGAATATATTGAAACGCACCCTGAGTAACTTGGTTGAGGGTCAGTTGCATATCATTGGCAGAGCACGCAAACAAATCATCACGCTGGATCGAAACTATGTGCTTGAACGTTTACCAGTGAACGATAAAGTCTACGAGTTTAAACAAATAGAAAATAGCTTTACCCAGCCTAACGCCGAAGTGAATAGCAAGATGATTGCCTGGGCGCTGGAGGTTACTCAAGGGTGTAAGGGTGATCTATTAGAATTGTACTGTGGGTTAGGTAACTTTTCGTTGCCCCTTGCACAAAATTTTGACCGTGTTCTGGCCACAGAAATAAGCAAACCTTCGGTCGCAGCAGCACACTATAATATTCAGCAAAATGGTATAGGTAACGTCACTATACTACGTATGTCGAGCGAAGAATTTACTCAGGCTATGCGCAAAGAAAAACAATTTAGCCGACTCAAGGATATAAATCTGGATGACTACCAGTGTAATACTGTGTTGGTCGATCCACCTCGAGCAGGCTTAGATGACGACACCCTGAAGATGGTTAGTGAATACGAAGCGATTGTCTACATCTCATGCAATCCTGATACGTTAGCAGATAACTTAGCGAGCCTGAGCAATACCCATGAAGTCAAGCGCTTTGCATTATTCGATCAATTCCCTTATACACATCATATCGAGACTGGTGTTTTTCTTACAAAGAAACCATGACAGACCAATAACTTGGCATAAATTGCAAACTAGGACGATACTGGAAATGGCGAAATAACGAACAGGGTTACTTCGCATATTCCCATCATGAAGGAGCTGATTATGGAATGGATAAAAGCAAGTTGTGTGGCTGCACTTGTAGTAGGATTGAGCGGATGCAATGCCACGGAAGATTTTTTGGCGAAAGAGACGGTCACCAACAACACCACTAAGCATTGCATGATTACGCGAGCAGGCAACGAAGCCACGACACTATTGGCTAATAACCATCAACGCCAACACTGTGATGACACCGCAGATAGAAAGTATCAGGACATTGTTAGTAACCGTGTCACTCGCAACAGAGATATTGTGGCTCAATAACATTGCTCCACTATTGAATAAGGCTGCATCCGCAGCCTTTTTTATTTCATTGCTTTGGCACCGATCGCAATCATACGCAGTTGTTGAACCAAATGTTGCGCCAGGGTATCTCGTTGGGCCTTGTCCATATCAATGGCATCCGCGCCAGCAGCAAACACAAGTTTAACCATCGCGTCGGCTTGCAGGGCTGAGACCACCTCAGACAGACCCGTGTGGGTTTCAATATAATCAGTCAACTCAAGGGTAAAATGCTTTATTTCGCGAGCTACCGCATCTCTAAACGCCAGCGAGGTACCCGACCTTTCCCGTAAAAGCAGTCTGAACGCATTGCTGTTAGCGGAAACAAATTCTAAAAAGGTATGAACAGATACACGAATTACATCACCACCTTTTTCAATTCTCTGCCTGGCTTGACGCATTAACTGGCGCAGTGCCAAGCCTCCCTCATCAACCAAGGTCAGACCCAGCTCGTCCATATCAGAAAAATGACGGTAGAAAGATGTGGGTGCAATACCAGCCTCGCGGGTAACTTCTCGAAGGCTGATATTAGACAGACTTCGCTCTTCACTGAGCAAGTTAAACGCGGCATTGATGATTGCGTGCCGGGTTTTTCGTTTTTGTTCCTGACGATTCATAGACTTACGGCTGATTGAATAACAGTAATAGTGTACCGCGAATCACGTTTAAAAGTCACAGCGGATGAAAAACCTTACACGCGTTCGCTAATTTTAGCTACTTTTACCCTAAATAATTTGAGTTTTCATCATTAAGGGTTTAAATTAGCGTACAGTTGTAAGCTGAAATATTTATCTATGCAAAAACCTAAAATTATCCTCACAAATTTAATCCTGTTTTCTGTTACCGCACTTGTTGCGCTGGTGTTTGTGCCGATTGAAGCTGTTTTTTATGGCATCGATGCTGCCGAATGGACTGCATTTGTGTTACTTGCCGGATTTGCTGGCATCTCTATTACTGCGGGTTACCACCGTCTATGGTCACACAAGACCTATGAGGCTCATCCTGTAGTACGTTTTCTGTTTGCTATTGGCGGTGCACTGGCTGTGCAAAACAGTGCCTTGCACTGGTCTTCGGATCACCGTGTTCACCACAAGCATGTAGACCACGTGGATAATGACCCCTACAGCATAAAGCGCGGATTTTGGTTTGCTCATATGGGCTGGATGCTACGCGAGTATCAGGCGAACCGTTATAACGATTATGGTAATTGCCGTGATCTGCAAAAAGACAAAATTGTCATGTGGCAACACAAACACTATTTAGCTTTGGTGTTGGCAATGAACTTTGGGCTACCCATTCTGCTTGGCCTGATCAATGGTGATGTATGGGGCATGTTTTTGATGGCCGGGGTATTACGCCTGGTATTTTCCCATCACGTGACATTTTTGATTAATTCGGCGGCTCACAAGTGGGGTAAACGCACCTATACCGATGAAAACACCGCCCGTGACAACGCGGTTTTGGCCTTATTCACCTACGGTGAGGGCTATCACAACTTTCATCACAAGTTTGAGTACGATTATCGCAACGGTGTACGTTGGTGGCATTTCGACCCGACAAAGTGGCTAATCAACGTGCTCAGTCGCGTTGGATTGACCCGTAACTTACGTCGCTGCCCTCAAGAACGAATTGAACAGGCAAAAGCAGCGATGCAGCTGAAGCATTATCAATCTAAGCTGGCTGGTTTACCGAATGCTGAGGAACTGTTGCAACGGGCTCATGAAGAATATGAGCAACTGGTCAAAAGCATTACTGAATATTATCAAACCCGAAAGCGCTGGTTAGATATAAAACGTCGCAAGCTGGTCAAAAACTATGAAAAGCTTGAACTCAGATATAAATACAAAGCGCTCAAAGCCAGCCTTGCTCTGCAAAAGGAAAGATGGAGTGAGTTTGGTAAGCTTGCCAACGCCTGACCCTCAATAGCCGGCTTTTACGCCGGCTATTTTTTGTGCGCTTTTTCCTGCTAAAATCAAAGACATTGCAGCAAAGACGGACATTTAGTGTGGCAAAAAAAAGCGAAAAGTCAGACAGCAAAGTAAAAGCGTATCAATACGATGCGATCATTATAGGTACAGGCCCTGGCGGCGAAGGTGTCGCGATGCAACTGGCGAAGGCCGGTAAGCGCGTAGCCGTCGTTGAGCGCTATGATCTGGTTGGTGGAGGGTGTACCCATTGGGGCACGATTCCATCAAAAGCGCTTCGTCAATCAGTCAGCCGTTTAATTGAGTACAATGCTAACCCCTTGTTTAATGACGGTGATCGTATTCGGCATCTCACCTTTAAACAAATGCTCAACCACGCCAGTGCGGTTATCCGCAAGCAAACCTCACTTCGCAGTGGATTTTATCAGCGCAATAATGTCACCGTTATTCACGGAGAAGCATCCTTTCTCAGCAATCACGAACTGCAGATAACGAAAACAGACGGCTCACTAGATACTTTAAGTGCCGAAATTATCGTTATAGCAACCGGTTCCAGACCCTACACCCCAAGTGATATCGACTTCAGTCATCCACGCATTTACAACAGCGATAGTATTTTGTCTCTGGACCACGACCCAAAGACTGTCATTATTTACGGGGCAGGTGTAATTGGCTGTGAGTATGCCTCTATCTTTCGCGGACTGGGAACCAAAGTCGACTTGGTAAATATGCGTGACCGGCTTTTGTCTTTTCTTGACGCTGAAATTTCCGATGCTCTCAGTTATCACCTATGGAACAACGGTACAGTGATTCGACACAATGAAACCTACCAAAGTGTTGAAGGCCGTGATGACTGTGTTGTTCTTAACCTCAAGTCAGGTAAAAAAATGCGCGCCGACTGCCTGTTATTCGCAAATGGGCGAACGGGCAATACCGACATGTTAAACCTTGATGCAGTGGGGTTATCCGCCGATTCGCGGGGACAGGTTAAGGTCAACGAAAATTACCAAACCAGCGTTAACAATATCTATGCCGTGGGCGATGTAATTGGATACCCTTCTCTGGCTTCTGCTGCCTATAATCAGGGACGTTTTGCCGCAGATGCAATACTCCGGGGCCACAGTGCTACAGCCTTGATTGAAGACATACCTACAGGCATCTACACCATTCCAGAAATTAGTTCGGTGGGTAAAACTGAACATGAACTGACAGCGCTCAAAGTCCCTTATGAGGTTGGGCGGGCCCAGTTCAAGCACTTGGCCCGGGCACAAATAGCACATACGCTAGTCGGTAGTTTAAAAATTTTGTTTCATCGTGAGACCCGGGAAATACTCGGCATTCATTGTTTTGGCGAACACGCTGCTGAGATAGTGCATATCGGCCAAGCGATTATGCAGCAAAAAGATGGCGGCAATAGCATCGACTACTTCGTAAATAACACCTTTAATTACCCCACCATGGCAGAGGCATATCGGGTCGCCGCGTTGAATGGGTTAAACAGATTGTTTGATTAATGCAACAACTATTGTCGCAAATCAGGACTTGCCAGCTATGCGCCCAATCCCTGCCATTGGGTGCAAAACCGATAGTCCAGTTTAATAGCAACGCCAAACTTTTGATCCTTGGTCAGGCACCCGGACGCTTAGCCCATGACCACGGCCTGCCGTTTGCCGATCCGTCCGGTCAACGCTTGAGACAATGGCTACAGCTACCCGAGCAGGTATTCTACAATGAGAATGCCGTTGCTATCTTGCCTATGGCTTTTTGTTACCCGGGAAAAACCAGCAGCGGTGACTTGCCGCCGTCGGCGCAGTGCGCCCCACAGTGGCACCAACAGGTTTTATCTCAATTAACTCAGATAAAGTTGCGAATATATCTCGGGCAATTTGCACAGCGGGCTTACTTACCCGCGCAAGCGAAACGACAAACACTCACCCAACGGGTTGCCTCGCAACCTGCTTTGCCACTTGCTTTCTGTTTACCCCATCCGTCACCGAGGAATAATCGTTGGTTTGCGAAAAACCCCTGGTTCGAATTGGACGTTTTGCCACAGTTACGGGCTCAAATAGCCAATCTGTTTAAAGGTGATCAAACTCTTTTATAAAGGTCACTACATCATCAAAGGCCATGGGTTTAGCATATAAAAAGCCTTGGACTTCGTCGCATCCAAGGTCTCGCATGTAGGCGACTTGTTGCTCTTCTTCAACACCTTCTGCAATGGTTTCAAGGCCTAACCGCTTGGCTAACGTGACGATGGTATCGGCAATAAATGCCGATGATTTCTCTCGGCCTATGTCCCGCAAGAACGCGCGGTCCACTTTGAGACGATCGAGCGGAAGTTGTTGCAGATAACTCATTGACGAGAAACCGGTCCCAAAGTCGTCTATTGCGATTTTTACGCCAAAACTTTTCAGTGCATTAAGCGAATCCACGACGATTTTGGGCTCGTCCATGGCGACGCTCTCGGTAATTTCTAATTCAATATTGGCAGGATTGACGCCATGCTGAGAAATAATATGCTCAACCAAAGCCACAAAATCGGGATCTCTGAACTGAGGAACAGAAATATTTACCGCGATACGTATATCTGGATAACCTAACTTAGCTAATTCGACCAACCGACGGCAAGCTTCCTCTAGCACCCAATAACCGATTTCAACGATCATACCGGTGTACTCGGCTAGCGGAATAAACACCCCCGGGGATATAAAGCCCCCCTTACCATCAGGCCAACGCAACAATCCTTCCATTCCCACCACGCTGGAATCAGCCATTTTTATTTGTGGCTGGAACCATAACTCCAACTTTCTCTCGTTAAAGTCGTTACGCAGTTGTCGCATCAGCGCCAGACGGTCGGACGTATGCTGTTCCATCTCACCGGCGTAGAACTCAAAGTTAGCCGCAGCATTCTTTTTAGCTCGGTTCAACGCAATATTGGCATGCTTGATAACGGTCAGACCGTCGTCACATGAATCATTAATTTTCGCCAAGCCTATCGCCGCCCCCACCTGAATAAGCTGTTCACCAACTTCAAACGCTTGCTTGAACAGATCGTTGATACTTTGGGGTGTAACCAGTTGTTCAGGACCTATCAAACCAAAAACATCTGCACCGATACGCCCTTTACCAACACTGGCAGGGAAGCGTTCTGTTAGTCTGCTTGCCACTGCAATCAACAGGCCGTTACCCACCTCCTGACCCAAGCCATCATTAATGTCAGCAAAGTGGCTCAAATCCACCAGCGCGGCAACATGAGGTTCAGGGTCAGTTTTTAACTCTGTCACTTTGTCTAACAAGTTTATAAATTCGTTCCGGTTGGGCAGTTTGGTTAAACTATCCCGATAAGCGGCAAGTTTTAGCTCGTGGAATAGTCGGGCATTTTCATAACCCACTGCCACACTCGACAAAAACACTTCGAGTAGATCTTTCTCTACGTTGTCGATGTCCTGCCCAATACGGACAAATACAGCAGCCTCATGCCCCGCTGCACTCATGTAAAGCACAGTGAAATGACGTTCAAATATGTGCTTTTTAAGCAATAAGCACTGAATGACGTTATGAATGATCACATCATCATGCATAACCTCCAAACGCTGATTTATGTACCGTGCATATTCTCCCGCTGCCCCCAACACATAAACTGCATTATCGCCTTTATCAATCAAAGAGCCCGCCCTTGCACATACTAACCCTGCAGCATCGAGACCAATCAATGAGGTTATTTGCGTTACCACCCCTTCGCAGTACTCCCTAACCGAGTGCTCCTCGAGAAGGTTCGCCGCCGAGGAAATGACCTTGCGCAAGCCCTTTCTATTTTGGTTTATTGTCATGATTTGACGGTAAGAACGAATTGACGCAATGACAGTCGTTACCAAGCGGGCGCGGGTTAGTTCGGTTTTGGTTTTGTAGTCATTAATATCGTAATCTTTGATGACGCTTTCTTCAGGGGCGTAGCCGGGCTGCCCGGTGCGCAAAATAATGCGCGGCTCTTCCAACTTAAGTTCTTCTCTCATTCGACGGGCAAGTTGCAACCCTGCGTCATCGGTTTCCATCACCACATCAAGTAATACAATGGCCAGACTATTGCCGTATTGCTCTAGCATCTCCATTGCTTGCTCGGCACTGTAGGCATGTAGAAAGTTTAAAGTACGACCATGAACCTGAAAATTAGACAACGCCAAACGAGTGACAGAATGAATCTCTTCATCGTCATCGACCACCAGCAGATTCCAGTGCTGCTCAATTTGGGCGCTGCCTGATGACGCCTCTTCCTCATCAAGGAAAACTAACACCTCATCATCGTTTTCTTGATTAACCATTCAGTTCCATTCCTGCCCTATATGTCTGTTTATGAGCCGGTAAAATATACGTGCTCATTTAACAATGCTTTTGCCTCGTTATATTATTAGCACCAATCAGCCAAAAGTGCCTGAAAACAGTTGAAAAAATTAAACTAAATCCAAAAAAAAGAGCGCAAATTGCGCTCTTTTTTTAATTATATTCCATCACCAAATTCGTGCAGGCCACATTCACGTTTGAGCCCGAAGAAGCGGGTGTCTTGTTCTGACATGCCCGCTTCCAATGGCACCGAAGTGTGCCAGTCACCAACGGACACATAGCCCTGTTCCCACAGCGGATGGTAAGGCAAATTGTGATGCTTCAAGTAGTAATGCACATCTTTGTTGCTCCAATCAACAATCGGCATCATCTTGAGTCGCCCCTTGCTCAACTGCAGTATCGGCAACGCCTGACGGGTATCTGATTGGCTGCGACGCAATCCTGCAAACCAGCTCTGGGCCTTGAGATCCGCCATTGCCCGGTTCATCGGTTCGACCTTGTTCAGACGATTATAACGCTCAATACCTTCTACCCCTTGCTCCCACATCTTACCGTAGCGAGTTTCCTGCCACGCAGGTGAAATCTCACTGCGATAAACATGCAGATTCAGGTTTAACCGTTCAGTTAGCTCATCAATAAAGCGATAAGTCTCAGCAAACAAGTAGCCAGTATCGGTCAAAATCACCGGAATATCAGGTGCCTTACTGGTCACCATATGCAGCATGACCGCGGCCTGGATACCAAAACTAGACGACATTACCAATGGCCCCGGCAAATGCTCCACGGCCCAGGCAACTCTTTGTTCTGCGCTAAGCTGCTCGAGCCGCTGATTGAGATCATCTAAATCAGCTTGCGCATCGATAACCTCAGGCAAAACAGGATTATCTGCCACTTCAGGCATAAAAATCCTTAGCAGAGTCTTTTACTTCTGCGATGACACCGGCTCGGACAGTAAAATCACCAAACCCTTCATTGTTCTCGCGTTCTTTCGCCCAACGACCAATAAGCGTATCCAGTTCTTGCATAATTTCCTGTGTATCTATGTTTTCCCGATACATCTTTGGAATTCGCGTGCCTTCTACGTTGCCACCGAGGTGAAGGTTGTATTTACCCGGGCCTTTGCCGACTAACCCAATTTCAGCCAACATTGCCCGCCCACAGCCATTTGGACATCCGGTAATGCGGAATACAATGCTGTCCCGTTGCATGCCGTGCTTGGCTAAAATCCCCTCTAACTCAGTCACCGCATCAGGCAGGTAACGTTCAGCCTCCGCCATTGCTAACGGACAGGTTGGGAGGGACACACAAGCCATCGAATCAACTCTCTGCTGACTGACGGTGTCCTCGATCAGACCATGCTGACGTGCTATCTGTTCTATTTGTGCTTTATCTGCACTATCCACGCCGGCAACAATCAAATTTTGATTAGCCGTCATTCGGAAATCACCTTTATGGATTTCAGCAATTTTGCGACAACCGGTTTTCAATGGCTTACCGGGAAAATCGAGAATTCGGCCGTTTTCGATAAATAGCGTCAAGTGATGCTTACCATCTATGCCCTCAACCCAACCGATACGGTCGCCACGCCCAGTAAAACGGTAGGGTTTGCTCGGTTCGAAAGTCACACCTGCGCGGCGCTCCACTTCAGCCTTGAACGTATCGACTCCGACTCGTTCCAGTGTATATTTGGTTTTGGCATTTTTCCGGTTAACCCGGTTGCCCCAATCTCGTTGCGTTGTCACCACCGCTTCAGCAATCGCCAATGTGTGCGCCAAAGGAATAAAGCCAAAGTCGTCTGCTTTTCGTGGGAAAGTACTGGTATCACCGTGAGTCATCGCTAACCCTCCACCTACCAGCACATTGAATCCAATCAACTGACCTTGCTCAGCGATTGCCACGAAGCTCAAATCGTTAGCGTGCACATCCACGTCATTTTGCGGCGGAATAACCACGGTCGTCTTAAACTTGCGCGGTAAGTAGGTGTCTCCTAAAATCGGCTCAACATCGGTAGTTTCTAACTTTTCTTCATCTAGCCAAATTTCCGCATATGCGCGGGTTTTGGGCAGTAAATGTTCACTGATCTTTTTCGCCCATTCGTAAGCTTGTGCGTGCACTTCAGACTCAAACGGGTTGCTGGTGCACAACACATTTCGGTTTACATCACCCGCAGTGGCAATGGAATCAATGCCAATACTGTTAAGCGTCTGGTGCATCAATTTTATATTCGGCTTTAACACACCATGAAACTGAAACGTCTGACGTGTGGTTAGACGAATACTGCCGTAAAGGGTCTTTTCTTCGGCAAACTTGTCAATCGCCAACCACTGGTGTGGTTCGATGATTCCCCCTGGCAAGCGAGCACGCAGCATGACGTTGTGCAAAGGTTCGAGCTTTTGCTTTTGACGCTCGGCACGAATATCCCGATCATCTTGCTGATACATGCCGTGGAAACGGATCAGCTGGAAATTATCCGCCGTAAATCCACCCGTCAAATCATCTTGTAAATCTTGCTGAATCGTTCCGCGCAAATGGCGGCTTTCGGCCTTTAGCCGTTCGTTGTCGGCAAGTTTTCCTTCGACAACGTGGGGATTTTTGCTGTCACTCATTAGTAAACATCCTTCTGATAACGCTTAGCTTTGCGTAACTCAGTTAAAAATTCTTGGGCCTGGTCTTGGGTTAATTGACCGTGTTCACTGATCACATTCAGTAAAGCTTGCTCGACATCTTTGGCCATACGGGTTGCGTCGCCACAAATGTAAACGTGCGCACCGTCTTGAAGCCACTGCCAGACCTCCTTGCCATGTTGCAAAATGCGGTGTTGCACATAAATCTTCTCAGCCTGATCGCGCGAGAAAGCCAGCGAGACTTTGCTAAGCAACCCGTCTTTTACATAGCCCTGGATTTCTGTTTGATATAAAAAATCTTGTGTGAAGCTTGGGTTTCCGAAAAATAACCAGTTTTTACCCTCAGCCTCATCGGCCTGACGTTGCTGTAAGAAAGCGCGAAATGGTGCAATTCCGGTACCCGGTCCAATCATGATAACCGGCGTGTCACCACTTTCGGGCAAGCGGAAATTGTTATTTGCTTCGATGAACACCTTTACGTTTTGGTCTGGCTCTACGCGCTTACACAGGAAGGATGATGCCCCCCCTTCTCGTGTAACACCGTCTACATCATCAGCCACCAAACCCACAGTCAAATGCACCTCCTCTTCCACTTCTGCCTGGCTGGAAGCGATGGAATACAAGCGCGGTGTGATGGTACGCAATGCATCGACCAATTGTTGCGCTTGTAAAGGCGCGGGGTAGGTTTTTACAATATCGACGATTTGGCGATGGGTCAGATAGTCACGCATTACTGCTTTGTCCTGACTCAAATCAAGCAGTGCCTGCTGCTGGGTAAACTCGGCATACTTCAACACAAACTTGGGATAGCTTTGCGTAAGTTCCAATCTGTCTATCAGGGCACCACGCAATGTCATAGACTCATCTTGCAGCGAAACTGTTTCATCACCACTCAAACTGACATAACCGAGCAGTTCTTCCACTAATGACACGGGGTTAGTGAAATAAACGCCCAATGCGTCTCCCGGCAGATAGCGAATACCTGACCCTTCTAACGAGATTTCCACATGCCGGGTGTCTTTGACTGAATCTCGGCCGGTAATTTTCTGCGACTCAATTAAAGTGGCCTCAAAAGGCTTTTTCTTATTGTAAGTCTGGCTTGCACTCGACACTGCTTGCACCGACTGAACCGGCGCTGCGGTAGCAGCAGCCTGCAAATCCTTGGCCAGAATGTCGGTCAGTTTTTCGCTCCAACTGGCCACGTCCTGTTCATAATCTACATCGCAGTCTAAACGCGGCAATAGCGCGGTTGCACCAAGCGCAGCGAGACGCACATCAAAATCTTTACCGGTCTGACAGAAAAATTCGTAGCTGCTATCACCCAGAGCAATAACCGCATACTTCAAATCGCTGAGTTTGGGCGCTTTTTTACTTGCCAGAAATTCATGTAATTCCACAGCATCATCCGGAGCTTCGCCTTCGCCGTGAGTACTGACGGCAATCAAAAGGTGGCTCTCTTTTTTCAAAGAGCGTGGCTTGTAATCGGCCATACTGACTAACTTAACTGCAAACCCAGCTTGCTCAGCCACTTCCTTGTACTGACTTGCAACCCCTTTAGCATTACCCGTTTGGCTGCCATATAAAATGGTTAACGATGCCGCCTCGCCTGCACTGGCAGTCGCAGCTGGAAGTACTTCTCCTTGTTGGGCTAAACCGGCCAAGTAGCCACTTACCCACAACAATTGTTGATTGTTTAATCCTCGAATACCGGTGGTGATGGCATTCCACTGTTCGCTCGAAAGCACAGCACCGGGCTGCAAATTGGGATCTACGTTGGTTGTCATTCGCTTTTTCGTCGCCACAAAACCTATTTCTGACTGTAAGGTTAGCGACTCAGGCGCAAGGGGGGAAAGAATTAAACTGGATGTTTTATTACTAAAAATACTGATCAAATAAAAGGGCTGATAAATCAGCCCTTTTTAAACACTTTAAAAATGTATTTCTATGCCAGCAAAGGGACCGGTGAAGTCAAGATTGGTGTAGATATCATCTAGATCTTCAAGTTCAAGGCTAAACGAGCGATATCCTAGCTGCAGCGTCATATCGATAGCGATGTTGTCCATTAATGAATAGGTAATCGCGGCCTCATATTCTGTCATCGAATGACCATCGAAAGACAAAAAGTTACCCTGGGCGTACGCACCGAACCCTGTTAACGGGAAACCCACTTCAACGCGGCTGTAAACCAAAGGCACAAATCCCGAAAATGACTCTTGCGCAAATTGCGTTGGATCATCCTGAGACTGCACATAGATATCGCCATCAATGTCTTTGAGGGTTAAGCCGGCGTCAAAGCTAATCAGGTCATTATCAAAAAACTCGTAATACAAGGTGTAGTCCACATTGCTCAAGTCCAGATCTGTAGCCAGGTCGGTATTGGTTGTAAAGGTCTCACCATCAAAAGTGAAGCTTGATGTGAGGGTTACCAATCCATCATTGGCCATATCTGTTTTGCGAATTTTGATGTTAGGTAACAGCGGAATTGGATGCTCTAGTGCCGCGTAAAAAGTTCCTTTGGTTTGATCAT
>CAXQZJ010000148.1:0-23991 GCA_964228145.1 Alteromonadaceae bacterium
GAAGTGATACAGTCCGTGGTTTTGAGAACAACACGATCGGACCAAAGGGGATTATCCGTTTCCCTCAAACCATCACAGGACCTGATGGCAGCACTATCACGCTGGGTCCAGAATATGATAATTTACAGGTTTACCCACGTACGCTGGGCGGTAATGCCTTGGCAGTCGGTGGCTTGGAACTGATCTTCCCAACGCCGTTGGTTGAAGATGACATGAGTAACTCAGTGCGTACCAGCTTGTTTGTTGACGTTGGTAATCTTTGGGATACTGAGTTCCGGGTTGAAGATTATGATGGTTTAACTGATCAATTAGGTCGTCCTGTTGATGATTACTCTGATTACTCAACATACAGAGCGTCAACCGGTGTGTCGGTACAATGGTTATCCCCAATGGGACCGATGATTTTCAGTTTTTCTAAAGTCTTGAAATCCTATGAAGGCGATGACACTAAGGTGTTCACCTTTAACGTAGGTAAAACATTCTAACAATAACGCTAAGCAAGCAGAGTTTATAACAGGAGTAACAAGTGAAATTATTTAAACAGAGCATGGCAGCCGCTGCCTTACTGACAGCAGGAATGATGAGTTCTGCAGCGTTAGCCGCGGACAAAGTCGGTTATGCCAACATTCAGGCTATTTTCCAGTCTATTCCGCAGACCCAGGCTGTCGAGCCCGCGTTGCGTGAAGAGTTTAAAGACCAGATGCAGCAAGTTGCTCAGCTTGAAAAAGACATCACCTACTATCAGGAAAAAGCCCAGCGCGATGAAGCGACAATGAGCGAGCAAGAAAAGAAAGACTTGCAAGCTAAGCTAATGGAATTGGGACGTAAATATCAGGAAGTAGCTGGTCCACTGAAGCAAGGCTTGCAGCAACGTCAGCAAGAAGAGCGTGGGAAAATATTCCAGCAAATTGCTGATGCGATAAACACTTATGCTGAAAAGCAAAACTATGATGCAATTTTGAATTCAACCAGCTTGCTGTATCTGAAAGACAAAGAGCAGGACATTTCAAAAGAGATCATTGAGATTTTAAGCAAGACTAAATAAATATGGCTTGGACCCTTTCTCAGCTCGCTGAGCATATCGGCGCCACCGTTCAAGGTGACGCCGACATTTCTGTTTCTGAAATCGCCACTCTTGCTGGAGCTGGCAATGGTCAGATTTCATTTTTGTCTAACAGCAAGTATCGTACGCAGCTCGCAAATACTCAGGCTAGTGCCGTCATTGTCAGTGCTGACGATGCCGAATACTGTCCAACAGCGGCGTTGATTTGTGAAGATCCTTATGTTGGATTCGCGCGCATAGCTCAACTGTTAGACACCACGCCAGCTGCAGCGCATGCTGTACACCCCAGTGCGATCATCGATGACTCTGTTTCATTGGGTGATAATGTCGCCATTGGCGCAAATGCGGTGGTGGAGGCTGGAGTCAGCTTAGGTGACAATGTCCAGATTGGACCGGGTTGTGTGATTGGACGAAATGTAACAGTCGGTGCCAATACAAAGATTTGGGCCAATGTAACCTTGTATCATGAAGTGGTCATCGGCGATGATTGCTTGATACAGGCCGGTGCGGTAATCGGTGCTGATGGATTTGGTTATGCCAACGACAAAGGCAACTGGGTTAAGATCCCGCAGTTAGGTAGCGTTATCATCGGCAACAATGTCGAAATAGGTGCATCAACCACGATTGATCGTGGTGCAATCGATGACACTCAGATCGGAGACGGCGTGATTCTGGATAACCAGATTCAGATCGCCCACAACGTGGTTATCGGTGCGCATACCGCTATCGCCGGTTGCACTGTGGTTGCTGGCAGCGTTCGGATTGGAAGTCACTGCACAATCGGTGGCATGGTCGCCATTAATGGCCATTTAGAGATTTGCGACAAAGCCTTTATTACCGGCATGAGCATGGTAATTAAAGATATTAAGGAGCCTGGCGCATATTCCTCGGGTATGCCAGCCGTGACTAATCGTGAATGGCGCAAAAATGCAGTTGCAATGCGAAATCTCGACTCATTTAATCAACGGCTCAAGGCATTAGAAAAACAACTCAAATAAGCAGTAGGAGCTTAATGTGGCAGAGTCGATAAATCAGGTCGAGATTGAAGAAATAATGGCGTTGTTGCCACATCGCTATCCGTTTTTGTTGGTCGATCGAATTACCGAAATTGAGCTGAATAAACGCATCGTCGGTTATAAAAATATTACTATCAACGAACCTTGTTTTACTGGGCACTTTCCCGGTAAGCCGATATTCCCGGGCGTGCTGATTCTTGAAGCGATGGCGCAAACTGCCGGAATATTGGGTTTTAAATCCGTTGGTAATACAGATGATCTATATTTATATGCAGGCATAGACAATGCCCGATTTAAACACCCGGTAGTGCCGGGCGATCGTCTGGACATGGAAGTGGAATTAATTAAAGAGCGCCGCGGCATTTGGAAGTTCTCTGGTGTGGCCAGAGTAGACGGCAAAGAAGCCTGTTGCGCAGAATTTATGTGTGCCATGAGGAAAATGTAATTGGCCATTCATCCCACAGCCATAATTGATTCTAACGCCAACCTCGACCCCAGTGTCGAGGTTGGTCCTTATTGTGTTATCGGTGCCGATGTCAGTATTGATGAAGGCTGTGTTTTGACCTCCCATGTCGTGGTAAAGGGTCAGACACGCATTGGTAAAAATAATCATTTCTATCAGTTCGGTTCCATTGGTGAGGATTGTCAGGATAAAAAGTATGCTGGTGAACCGACCCAACTGGAAATAGGCGATAACAACGTTTTTCGTGAGAGTGTCACTGTACATCGTGGAACGATTCAGGATGACAGTTTGACCCGCATAGGCAGTCATAACTTGTTTATGGTCAACGCTCACGTAGCCCACGATTGTAAAATCGGTGACAACAACATTTTTGCTAACAATGTAGCCGTTGCGGGTCATGTGCATGTGGATGACTACGTTATTGTTGGCGGCAATACTGGCATTCATCAATTTTGTCATCTCGGATCCCATAGCTTCGCCGGTGCAGGATGCTTACTGACCAAGGATTTACCGCCCTATGTGATGGCAGGTGGAAACCCTATGGCGCCATTTGGTATCAACACTGAAGGTTTAAAACGCCGCGGCTTTAGTAAAGATGACATCATGCAACTGCGTAGGGCATACAAAATACTTTATCGTCAGGGACACAAGCTGTCAGAAGCCATTGCGCACATTAAAGCGCTGGATGCCAATTCGGTCACGCTCGCGTTGCTGATTGAGTTTCTGCACAAAGACAACCGCGGCATACTGCGATAACCCTGTGGCTGAGGTTAAACATATTGCGATAGTCGTTGGTGAGACGTCCGGCGACATCCTTGCATCAGGCTTGTTAAAGCAACTTAAGTTAAAATATCCCAATGCCAAATTCAGCGGGATTGGCGGCCCGCGAATGTTAGCACAGGGTTTTGATAGCCATTACGATATGGAAGAGTTGTCGGTAATGGGGTTGTTTGAAGTGCTATCCCGTATTCGGCGGCTGCTACAAATCCGCCGCGAGCTAACGGAACGTTTTATCGCAGAAAAGCCCGACGTTTTAATTGGTGTTGACGCGCCGGATTTTAATTTGGGCTTAGAAAAGCGGTTAAAACAAGCCGGAATAAAAACCGTTCAGTATGTCAGTCCTACTGTGTGGGCCTGGCGTCAAAAACGTATTTTCAAAATTGCTGAAGCAACCAATCTGGTATTGAGTATTTTTCCTTTCGAAAAAGCCTTTTACGACCAGCATCAGGTACCATGTGAATTTGTTGGTCATACGCTGGCTGACAGCATACCGCTACAACCCGACACGCTCGCTACCCGTCAACAATTAGGGATTCCCGAAGGGGCCAGAGTGTTGGCTGTACTTCCCGGTAGTCGCAATAACGAAGTGAGCTTACTAGCCGAGCCTTTCCTGCAAGCTGTGCAAATACTGCAACAACAGGTCGACGACCTTTTTGTCGTGATACCCGCTGCCAATGAAAAACGTAAGGCGCAAATTGTCGCCGCGCTGGACAAGCTGCCGCTTGAGCAGGTTATCGTGCTGGATGGGCAATCTCGTGAAGCCATGATGGCGTCCGATGCAGTATTATTGGCGTCAGGCACCGCAACGTTAGAAGCCATGCTGTGCAAAAAGCCCATGGTGGTGGCCTATAAGTTTAGTTGGTTAACGGCGTTAATCCTGCGCCGTATGGTCAAAGCCAGCATGTTCTCGTTGCCCAACTTATTAGCCAACCAGCCCTTGGTGACTGAGTTACTCCAAGAGGCGGTAGAGCCGAGTAACATTGCCCGGCATTTACGCCCCTTGCTGACAGAACCACAACAAGGTTTAATAGAAACCTTTACACAGATTCATCAACAACTGAAATGCGACGCAGATAAACAATCTGCGCGAGCAATAGAAAAATTATTAGAGGGCTCGTGAAAGTAGCTGGAGTAGATGAGGTGGGCCGTGGCCCACTGGTTGGTGATGTGGTAACCGCAGCGGTCATACTCGACCCAAACCGACCCATTGAAGGGCTGATGGACTCGAAGGTGTTGTCGGAACCCAAACGCCAGAAATTAGCCGAACAAATCAAACAAAACGCGCTGTGTTGGCATATTGCCCGTGCCAGTGTGAGTGAGATTGATCAACTTAATATTTTGCATGCCACCATGTTAGCCATGACCCGGGCAGTACAAGGATTGGCGGTGCAACCTGATTTTGTCAAAGTAGACGGTAACCGTATACCTGACTGGGGTTACGCTGCAGAAGCCGTGGTAAAAGGCGATAGTCTGGTGGCTGAGATTTCTGCCGCATCAATATTAGCCAAAGTTGCGCGGGATCAAGAAATGGTCGAGCTTGACGCTCGTTACCCGCAATACGGTTTTGCGAAACACAAAGGCTATCCTACAAAAGCACACTTTGCTGCGTTAGCCCAGTATGGCGCAACACCATTTCATCGTACCAGCTTTAAGCCGGTGCAAAGGGTATTGTCGGAGTTTTCCCATGGCTGAGCAGCAATTTATACATTTACGCGTCCACAGTGACTTTTCGATGCGTGATGGGCTGGCCAAAGTTAAGCCAATTTTAGCCGCAGTAAAAGAACGCCATATGGCGTCTGTAGCAATCGCCGATCAAATGAACTTCTGTGGTTTGGTTAAGTTCTATTTAGAAAGTCGTGGTTTGGGAATCAAACCCATTGTAGGTTGTGACTTGTGGGTCAAAGGTGAAGAGAGTGAAGAACTTTTCCGCCTGACGGCGCTCGCGATGGATAACGACGGTTACAAGAATATCACCGAGCTGATTTCTAAGGCCTATTTACGTGGCCATATTGACGAGCGTGCCGTTATCGACCGCAGCTGGTTAAAAGAGTTTAGTCAGGGCGTACTGTTGCTCTCTGGTGGGTTAGCAGGGGACTTAGGTCAGGCTCTGGCAAAAGGTAATCATACCCTGGCGCAGTCCATTAGCAATTTCTATCAGAAGCATTTTGGTGACCGTTATTACGTAGAAATCATGCGCACCGGCCGGCCGGGTGAAGAAGACTATTTACATGCAGCTTGTCAGTGGGCCGCAGACCATAACTTACCGCTAGTGGCCACTAATGAAGTGGTATTCTTATCACCCGAGGATTTCGAAGCTCACGAAATACGCGTCGCCATTCATGACGGATATACCCTGGATGATAAGCGTCGGCCAAAACGTTATTCTCAGGAGCAATACCTAAAAACGCCTGAGCAAATGGCGGAATTGTTTGCTGATATTCCTGAAGCGCTGGAAAACACGGTTGAAATTGCCCGGCGCTGTAATGTTGAAATTAAACTGTTCGAGTATTTTTTGCCGAACTTCCCAACGGAAGGACTTACCGAAGCAGACTTTCTGGTCAAAAAATCACAAGAAGGCCTCGAAGAGCGTCTGGAATTTTTATTCCCTGATGAGAAAAAACGCGAAGAAATGCGTCCTGCTTATCAGGAGCGCCTCGATATTGAGTTAGGCGTGATTAACCAAATGGGATTCCCCGGTTACTTCCTTATCGTGATGGAATTTATTCAGTGGAGTAAGGATAACGGTATTCCCGTCGGGCCGGGTCGAGGCTCGGGGGCGGGATCATTAGTGGCATACGCCCTTAAAATTACCGATCTGGATCCGCTTGAGTTTGACCTGCTCTTTGAACGTTTCTTAAACCCGGAACGGGTGTCGATGCCAGACTTTGACGTCGATTTTTGTATGGACAGACGTGATGAAGTTATTGATCACGTTGCTGAACTGTACGGCAGAAATGCGGTATCTCAGATAATTACCTTCGGTACCATGGCGGCCAAAGCCGTGGTGCGCGATGTAGGGCGTGTGCTGGGCCATCCTTTTGGCTTTGTTGACCGAATCTCTAAGTTGATCCCTTCAGATCCGGGGATGACACTGGCTAAGGCGTTTGAGGCAGAGCCACGTCTGCCTGAGTTGTACCAGCAAGATGACGAAGTCAAAGACCTGATTGATATGGCCAGGCGTTTGGAGGGGGTAACCCGAAACGCAGGTAAACATGCCGGTGGAGTGGTGATCGCGCCAACCCAAATCACTGATTTTTCGGCCTTGTACTGTGACGATGAAGGTAAAAATCCGGTCACGCAGTTTGATAAGAACGACGTAGAAACTGCGGGACTGGTTAAATTCGATTTTCTTGGTTTGCGGACCTTAACCATTATCCAGTGGGCATTGGATATGATTAAAGCCAACCGCGGCAAAGACATCGATATCAGTGCTATACCCCTGGAAGATCCCCGCTCTTTTAAGAATCTACAGGCTGCTAACACTACCGCGGTATTCCAGCTGGAATCTCGCGGTATGAAAGAGCTGATTAAAAAGCTTCAGCCCGATTGTTTTGAAGACATCATTGCATTAGTTGCCCTGTTCCGCCCCGGCCCACTGGACTCGGGCATGGTAGATAATTTTATCGATCGAAAACACGGTCGCGAAGATGTGGCTTATCCGGATGCCAAATATCAGCACGAGTGCCTGAAAGAAATACTTGAACCGACCTACGGTATTATTTTGTATCAAGAGCAGGTCATGCAGATCGCGCAGGAAATGGCCGGTTACTCTCTTGGGGGCGCCGACCTGTTGCGTCGGGCTATGGGTAAGAAAAAGCCCGAAGAGATGGAAAAGCAGCGCGCGGTTTTTGCCGAGGGGGCGAAAAACAATGGCATAGATGCTGAACTGGCGATGGCGATTTTCGACTTGGTTGAAAAGTTCGCCGGCTATGGTTTTAACAAATCACACTCAGCGGCTTATGCACTGGTGTCATACCAGACCTTATGGTTGAAAACCCATTACCCTGCAGAGTTCATGGCCGCCGTTATGTCGGCAGATATGGACGCCACAGATAAAATCGTGACGCTTGTTGATGAATGTCAGCGCATGGGGCTGGAGATTCAGCCACCTGACGTTAATTCAGGGGCCTATAAGTTCACGGTGGATAACAAAGGCCATATTGTGTACGGCATTGGCGCGATTAAGGGGGTGGGTGAAGGCCCTGTCGAGGCTATCATTGAGGCACGCGAGGAAGGTGGGCCATTCAAAGACTTGTTTGATTTTTGTGCCCGCGTTGACTTAAAGCGCTTAAACCGTCGGGTGATGGAGAAGTTGGTATTTGCCGGTGCGCTGGATAAGTTAGGGCCGCACCGGGCGACCCTGATGGCAACATTGCCCGAAGCTATTGCAGCGGCAGATCAACATAATAAAGCGTCGGCCAGTGGTCAGACAGATATGTTTGGTTTGTTAGCCAGTGAGCAGGACGATGTAGTACAGCATTTTGCTAATGTGCCGGAATGGCCGGAGAAAACCTGGTTAAACGGCGAAAAAGAAACGCTGGGTCTGTATCTGACCGGTCACCCCATCAATCAGTATCTGCTGGAAATAAAACAATACAGTCCTTACCGATTGAATGACTTAATTGATATTCGACTGGGACGCGACCAAATCATCAATACTGTAGGCTTAGTACTGGACGTGCGCCAGTTGGTCAATAAAAAAGGGCAGCGCTGGGCTATTGTGACGTTAGATGATAAAAGCGCGCGCATGGAGGCCAAGATCAGTGCGGATTTGTTTGAACGGGTGGAAGAACAGTTAAAAATCGATGCTGTTTTGGTGATATCCGGACAGGTCGGCTTTGATAGATTCAACGGCACCAATACAATCAACGCCCGCGATGTGATGGACATCGTGGCTGCACGGGAAAAGTTCGCCCGTCAGATGAAGCTACAATTGGATGCAGACTGGTGCGTACCGCAACAAGTCGCTAAACTGCAGTCATTATTTGAACAATATCGCGGCGGTAGTTGTCCGGTGATGGTGGAATATCGCCATCCGGATGCCACCGCAAACATGCAGTTTGGTGTCGAGTGGTTCGTTAAGCCAGATGACCAACTGATATACGAATTAAAACAACTGCTCAGTGAGAAGCAGGTTGAGTTGTGCTTTTAAAAAAGCGCACTAAGGATAATGGTTAGGTATTGGGATGAATTTAAACTTCCTTGATTTTGAGCAACCTATTGCAGAGCTTGAAGCGAAAATTGATGAGCTCAAGCTGGTCAGTGAAAACGGTGATTTCGACGTTTCGTTAGAAGAAGAAATTAACCGCTTGCGCGAGAAAAGCGCTGAACGGACCAAAAAGATTTTTTCTGAACTGGATGCCTGGCAAGTCGCTCGTTTGGCTCGCCATCCTCTGCGTCCATACACACTGGATTATATTCCCCGCTTATTTAGCGATTTTGATGAGTTAGCCGGCGACAGAGCCTATGCAGATGACAAAGCAATCGTCGGTGGATTAGCTGAGTTGGACGGTCAGCCTGTGATGGTGATTGGCCATCAAAAAGGTCGTGATACTCAGGAAAAAATCAAGCGTAACTTTGGCATGCCGAAGCCCGAAGGCTATCGCAAAGCGTTGCGCTTAATGGAAATGGCGGAGCGCTTCGGGTTACCCATTATTACATTCATAGATACGCCCGGAGCTTACCCTGGCGTAGGTGCTGAAGAGCGTGGCCAAAGCGAAGCCATTGCCCGTAATTTAAAAGTGATGGCAGGGCTTAAAGTCCCTATTATCTGTACCGTGATTGGGGAAGGTGGCTCGGGTGGCGCCTTAGCCATTGGTGTTGGTGACAGAGTCAACATGTTGCAATACAGCACTTACTCGGTGATATCGCCAGAAGGGTGCGCTTCAATCTTATGGAAAAGTGCAGATAAAGCGCCATTAGCTGCTGAGGCTATGGGTGTCAGCGCAACACAGATTAAAGCGCTGGATTTGATTAATACCATCGTCGAGGAGCCGCTGGGCGGTGCGCATCGTGACCATGACGCGATTGCGGCAAATCTGAAAGCCACTATCAAGCAACAACTGGCTCAGTTGTCGTCCCTGTCAACCGAACAGTTACTGGAAGAACGCTACAAGCGAATCATGTCTTTTGGCTATTGCTGATGACGTTCATGCAGCTCTGTATCCGTTTCTGGACAGAGCTGCAACTCACATTACTATCGCCTATAGTGGCGGCTTGGACTCAAGTGTGCTGCTCCATGCCGTGGCGTCGCTGCGGGCTGACTTTAATCAGCATCGCTACTTGGCTGTACACATTAATCATCAACTCAACTCCCAGGCGGATCGCTGGCAACGTCATGCCCATGAAAGTGCAGGGCAACTCGGCGTCCCATTTAATGCTATATCTGTGACGGTAAATCCCGAACATGGTGGTATCGAGGCTGCGGCCAGAGAGGCTCGATATGCTGCGCTGTTAACTGCGGGTGGAAAGGATGGCTTGGTGTTAACTGGCCAACATCAGGATGACCAGACCGAAACCCTGTTGCTGCAACTGCGCCGAGGAGCAGGTCCGGCAGGTTTATCGGCAATGCCAGCAGAGGCTAAACGAGGCCAAAAACTTATCGCCAGACCTTTTTTAGAATTATCACGCCAAACCCTGCTGACGTATGCCGAGTATCATAATTTAACCTGGGTTGATGATGACTCTAATCAGGACGATCGTTTTGATCGTAATTTTTTGCGCAATCAGGTGATACCGGTTTTGGCTCAGCGCTGGCCGGGGTTTTCTGCCGCGGTTTCCCGCAGTGCGCGCTTATGTGCACAGCAGCAAAGCTTGCTTGATGAGGTTACAGAGCAAAAGTTGTCGCAGCTGGTGGATACGCAACAAAGACTGAGTGTAGATGGCGTATTGCAACAATCGCGCTTGTGGCAGCAACAGATTATTCGAAGCTGGTTAGCCTTATCGCTTCCTCGACCTCCCTCTGAAGCCCAATTGAATGACTTGATAGAGCAGCTGGGTGCTCCCGCAGACAGCCAGATTGAAGTAACACTTAAAGGCTACCAAATTAGACGCTACGACGGTTGGTTATACCTACTCAAGAGGCCGTTAACTCAGATAGAAAGTGACAGGGTTTCAGCTAAAACAACGATGAGTTTTGCCGATGGTGCCTGTCATTTAACCTTGACTAACTTAGCGGATAACCAGCTTGATGTAGGTAGGTGCGTTATGTCCGCGCGCTTTAAGCCAACAAGCAGCGAGATTAGTAAACCTCTGAGCCAATGGTTTAAAGCGTGGAAAGTGCCCCCGTGGGAGCGTCAGAGATACGTAGCAATTTACGCAGGGGCAGAAGTCGTAGCGCTGATAAAACCGGATGGCACCTGGATCCGTTCAGAGCAGGGCAATACGATTGATGGGGCGCTGAACTGGCGATCATAACTGGCGCGGCAAAATGTTGCCGCTATGCTGTTTTCAGGCAGTTCCGACCGCTTCGCTTGGCGGCGTAAAGTGCGTTATCTGCCCTCACAAATACGCTGCTGGCATCATCATTGAGCTCAAAAACGGCACTACCAATACTGAGCGATATATTGTGTTGAGCCAATAACGGATGCTGACTGACCTGATTAATGATCCGAATCGCGACTTGCTGGTTTAACTCATCGCATCCACTGGTTAACAAGCAGCAAAATTCGTCTCCGCCAAACCTGAAAGCATAATCCGATTCACGAACCGAGGCCTTAATGACATCGGCGACAGCAATTAAAATTTCATCACCTAATTGATGCCCGTATTGATCGTTGGCGCGCTTAAAGTGGTCAAGATCCATCATCAGGATGCCAAAGACCCGACCTTCGTGTTGCGCCAAATTGACTAACCGTTGAATACTTTCCTGATAGTGACTGCGATTGCCCAGCTGAGTAAGGCTGTCCAGATAGCTTTGGCGCTTTACATGTAAATGTTCCAGGGCCAGTTGCAGTGGTTGCTCTGCGCATTGGTGAAGGTCATCCAACAAGGTCAGTTCACTGCTGTTAAGCGGGGTAGTGCTGAAATAGCGAACCTGGGTTTGATGGTCAATGCGGTATCTCTGGCAAAATAAACTCGTGTCAGATGCGCCTGAAGTGAAGCGCCCCTGAACAGAATCCAGTTCAATGCCGATGATATCGACAAAGTACCGACAATGATTAAGCAGTACATCAAGCTGCGGGGGTAACGCAAGTTGTCGAATTAATGCTTGGGTTACAGAAAGCTTTTGTGCCGGATTTAGTCGCACACTGGCACTGCTTTCAAACTCAAAGTTGCTGGTTAATTCGGGTCCTAAAATGGCCGTTAATTGCTCCACATCTGCACCTGTCGAATGTTTGACGCCTAAAGATTATGCAGTTGTAAAGCAATCTGTGTGCCAAACCCGAGGTTACAATTGTAGAAACTCGCGTATTTCCTCTTCTCGATTGAGAGTATCCTGGTATCCATATTCAATGAGAGCTTCACAATACCGGTGATCAAACAGCAAGTAACTCGGTACACTGGAGTCTGCGTCACCACGTATGCCCATAATGCTTAACATGCTGCGCAATCCACCGGGCAGCAGTTGGTAATATTCGCTTGCCAAGTGGTTAAGATCCTGAGTTGGATTAACGACCAGAGTTTCAATGTGGCGAAGCGGTGTTTGCTCGCGCTTTTTATCGTCCATTAAAGGTAAAAGTTGGTTAATACGCTCCACTCGCTCCAGATCCGCACTCAATGTATCTTCGAATACTGTATCCAAAAGATGTCCAGCTACCGCAGACAGGCTTGGGGCTTTGGGTTCCGCTAACTTAGGTAATTGTGGTTGCTCCATACCGATTACCATTATTTTGCTTGCGCCCAGGTGGATTGGGGCGCTGAGTGGAGACAGTTGATGAACTGAGCCATCACCGAAATACTCATTGCCTAAGCGCACTGACGGAAACAACAAGGGGATGGCGGCAGATGCCATAAGGTGCTCGACTTTGAGTTTGCAGGGCAAGCCGCGACGCTTGACGCGCTGCCAGGGTTCAATGTCCTCAGCACTTTGGAAAAAAGCGATGGCATCGTGATTGGCGTAACTGGATGCGTGAACGCACAATGCCCGCAGATGACGCTGTTGTAAGTTACGCTCAAGTCGTGGCAGATCGAGCGTTTGAGTAAGTAAATGCCGAAGGGGTCGATTGTTAAGTATGCTACTTGGCAGAGTGACCTGGCCCTGTGCGCGGAATATCTTGATGTAATTCTTGAAAAAGTGTTTCAGTACCGAGGAGAATCGCGTTTCGTAAATATGCTCGGGGCGCATATTTTTCCAAACATGTTCGAGCTTTCGCACACCCAAATGATAACAGGATGCATAGCATGCAAGCGCAGTCGCATTAATTGCACCGGCTGAGGTGCCACAAATGATTGGAAACGGCGTACTGTGATTACGTGGTAAGAAGCGCGTCATCGCCTTTAGTACGCCCACCTGATAGGCTGCACGCGCACCGCCCCCGGATAATATGACAGCGACATTACTGCGAGGGTTATTCACCTGTGCCGGCTCCTTTTATTGATTGCTATGATCAAGATTAATATGCATACCTTCCGCAGCGGCAAAAACCTGCAGTGTGTCATCTGCGATACTAACGATTTCTTTACAACGAGCCTCGAGCTTATCCAGATCATCATCACTGCGCGACGGGTCGTGACTGTAAAGCGCAAGGCGCTTTGCTCGACAGGCGAGGGCGAGCTTTACCGCTTCTTCAGCGATGGAGTGACCCCAGCCCGATTTAGCAGGTAAATCGGAAAACAAGTACTGTGCATCATGGATAATGATGTCTGCATCCATAGCGAAGTTTACAAAGTCGAGGAAGTCAGTTTCCTTACGGTATGGAGGGTATAATTCGTTATCAGTGATATAGGCAATTTTACTTCCTTGAGATTCGATGGTGTATGAGCTGCCGCTGCCCGGATGATTCATAGATAAACGTGACACCGTCGCGTCGCCTATCTTCCAACTACGAATATTGTCAGCAAGTTCGGTGATCTGAATATTAGACTGCAATGTTTCGTAAGACACCGGGAAAAATGTGCCCGACATTTGCCGCAAAATGGCATCAGGCTCAGACGGTTTGGTCATTCCCGGCGTGATCAGAATATTCCGGTTTTTTTGATAAATAGGCGTAAAGAAAGGAAAGCCTTGAATATGATCCCAGTGATTGTGGCTAAGCAGAATGTGAATGTCACCCGCCTCCTGAATGAGCTTTTTACCTAATTCGATAATGCCGGTGCCTGCATCGAGACAGATATGCGTACCATCGTTAAGTTGGGCATAAACGCACGCGGTATTGCCGCCGTAACGGATATAGTCAGCCCCTGGAGTAGGCGTAGAGCCACGAACGCCGTAAAAACTTAACTGCATGAAAAGTCTCTATTTTTATGTTTAATCTTGGAGTTGTTTAGTTATTATGGAACGTATTGCATCAGGCTTCCAGCTTTGTTGCCAGTGTTGTGATCTTTGCTTGGGTATATTCTGTAATACCACGAGGTAAGTCGCGACATTGAATTTAGTCATCCCGTGTTCATACTTAGTGAACCATATCAGGGTAGACTATGCATGCTGTACCCAAACAACAAGAAGTTAAATAATCAGGTGGTATCAATGAAATCAGTTTCTAAAAAGGCAGGGTTAACTCGCTTTGCCAAGTTAAGTAGTTTGGCTGTTGCGCTCCACGCAGGTACTGTGGTTGCGGCAGACCAACCCCAATGGTTGCTGTCTCAACCGGTCAATCAACAAACCCAATCTGCCCAGTTTGATATCACCGACATTCAGTTAAAAACTGCCATTGCCGACAATGCGCTCACTCTGCCAATGCTTAGTGGCAATGCAATTGATGTAGAGGTAAAAGCAAACAATGTGTTTGCCCCTGACCTGGCGGCGCGATTCCCGGATATTAAAAGTTACGACCTGCATAATTCGAACGGCGAATGGGTGGGCTCATTAAACGTGTCGAAACAAGGCGTTCGGGCAAAGTATTTTGCTGATGGTCATATTTGGTTGCTAAAACCGGGTGAGCAGGGCTATCAACTGCAGTCTCGTCAGGCTCAGCATGCCCATGACTTTATCGAATCGGAACCCCGTTTGGTTCCTGAACAATTGATTGCCAATTTGCCGGCGGCCAAAGTTGTACCGGGAAATAATGACATTCGAACTTACCGTATTGCCATAGCAACCACCGCCGAGTACACCCAGCGAGTGAGCAGCGCTCTGGACAAAGAAGCCGTGTTAGCAGAGTTGGCGGTAGTGCTTAATCGCTTAAACCCTGTTTTTGAACGAGAAATGGGTGCTAATTTTCAGTTGTTTGCGAACAACGACAGGATTATTTTTACCGACCCGGACACGGACCCCTTCGCAAACGTAGTCGATGAAGATATTGATATCGTTGATGAAGCCATTGCCAGTACCGGAGTAAACTTAAATGAGTATGATATTGGCCATTTGTTTGGCTCATTCTCTTCAGGCGGGAGTGGCTTGGCATACGTAGGGACCTTGTGTAGTGACAACTTCAAAGCGCTAGGTGTGTCTTTTAGCTCAAATCCGGTGAGTGATTACTTTTATATGGATTTGGTGGCTCATGAAATTGGTCATCAGTTTGGCGCTTCCCACACGTTTAATGGTCGCAATGGTAGTTGTGAGGGTAATAAGACGGTTGCCAGCGCATTCGAGCCGGGCAGCGGTTCAACCATCATGAGCTATGCCGGCGCCTGTAGTGGTGAAAACCTGCAAAGCCGCGTCGATGATTATTTCCATGTACGCTCGATTGACCAGTATTACAACCGCTTATCTGCCGGACTGGCAGCGCAATGTGGTACGGTTGCCAATAACGGCAATAGTGAGCCGGTGGCAGCATCCAATACCAATGTGACGATACCAGCAAATAGCCCGTTTGTGCTTGAAGGTAGCGCAACAGATGCGGATGGCGATACGCTGACCTATCAGTGGGAACAGTTTGATCTGGAAGAAGCTGGTCTGGAGCGACCTGATATCAACACCGACTCAGGCTCAGGTCCGTTGTTCCGAAGTTATGAACCGAGTACTTCACCGGTGCGCTATTTGCCTCGTTTACAAGATGTGATCGATGGCTCTACTGCGCTCGGTGAAACGATCCCCACCACGGAGCGAGACATTAACTTCCGTTTTGTGGTGCGGGACGGGCAGGGTGCGATTGATTATTCGACCATGCGTATTTCAACAACCTTAAGTGCTGACCCAATTGAGGTGACAGCGCCCGCCGACGGTGACGTATGGAGTGCATCTGGTGAGCAGATGATTCGTTGGAATACCGGGGGAACTGAACTTCCACCGGTATCTTGTGCAACCGTTGACATTATGTTGTCCAAAGATGGTGGGGTAACCTTTGATACACAGGTTGCACAAGGCGTTGCGAATAGCGGTGAGTACATGAGTAATTATGTTTCGGCTGCAGATGCGACTGATGCAAGAATCATGGTGAAATGCGCGACCTCGGTGTTTTACAATCTCAGCGCGTCTTTCTCGATGGAGAAAGGAGAGGTCTCGATTAGCCAACAGGTATCGACGTTTAGCGTAGAAGAAGATGGCAGTTTTTCCGTCAGTTTAGGCGATTTTGTCATTGCTAATCCGGCTAATATCGACATCAGCGACTTGAACATCGCGGTCGCAAGTGGTCAAAATTACACTGCATCGGGTACCCAGATAACCCCGGCACAAGATTTCAATGGCACACTAACATTCAATGTAGTGCTGGTAGACAGTGCCGGAAACACGGTATCAGAGGAATATCAGGGTGAGGCCACGGTAACACCGGTTAATGATGCACCGTTAGCCAATGCTGATAGCTATACCTTTACCCGAAACAGTAGTGCGCAAACACTCAATGTACTCAGTAACGATAGCGACCCGGATGGTGACGCGTTGACAATCGTATCAAACGACTACGCTGGCAGTGGCACCTTGACGCTCAGTGATAATCGCTTCAGTTATACACCTGCAAATGGCTTTACCGGTACAGAAACCTTCAATTATGTGATTGAAGACGCCAGTGGTGAGTCTGCGACAGCATTAGTCACGATTCGGGTCAATGCCCCGGTCACAACTCCGCCAGCCAACAATGACAGTGGCGGTGGTGGTAGTACCGGTCCGGTAATGTGGCTACTGGGTGTTATTGCGTTGATGGCTCGTCGCTTACGCGGCGTGTCGCCGATGGCTGTTGTCGCCAGTGCTATCGCGTTGTCAGGTTGTCAATCCACCGAGGCACGAAACACAGCTCAGGTAAAAAAAAACACTGAGATAGAGGTTAATCATTACGACGTGCTGTGGCAAAACCCCGACGCTGCAGCGCAATTGGCCTTATCCCGCGGGGATACTGCCATGTGGATCGCAAGCCGAAAGGGCGGACATGTTTATGAAGCACAAGACTGGCCGACAGAGAAGGTGAAGCGAGCATGTGGCATCCGTTATTTGCCCCACTCCGGTGATGCCATACAGCCAGATGAAAAAAATCAACGCATGGCTATGCGTGATTACGCAAAAAGGTATAATGCGATTGTAAAACCACACTGTGCTGAAAAGTTACAGTAAGATTTTACAGGAGCGTTATGCCCGATCCCACTTTGCCGTTGATTGACCTTCATCGTCATCTCGACGGCAACATTGCCCCACAAACTATTTTGGCGTTAGCCGAAAAACATCAGATCCCTTTGCCTGCAAAAGACTTGGCCGGGTTGTTACCCCATGTACAGGTGCAAGACAAAACCAGTGATTTACTCAGTTTTTTGGCAAAACTTGATCTGGGTGTGGAGGTGCTTGCTGATTTGGATGCTTGCTATCAGGTGAGCTTGGAAAACGTCCACGATGCAAAAGCGCAGGGGCTGAATTACACCGAATTACGCTTTTCCCCTTATTACATGGCTAAAGCATTCAAGCTTCCTGTTGAGGGGGTTGTTGAAGCGGTAATTGCTGGCGTAGCGGAGGGAGCACGTCAAACCGGGGTCGAGGTTAACTTAATCGGTATATTGAGTCGTTCTTTTGGGGTTGATGCCTGTTATCAAGAGTTGCAGGGGCTATTGGCTCACAAGGATAAGTTGGTAGGACTGGATCTGGCCGGCGATGAATTGGGATATCCTGCTCCTTTGTTTACTGATCATTTCAAGCAAGCCCGTGATGCAGGTTGGCAAATTACGGTTCATGCTGGCGAAGCTGACGGTCCGCAAAGTATCTGGAATGCTATTGAATTGCTCGGTGCAACCCGTATTGGTCACGGGGTAGCTGCGATAAGGGATGAAAAGCTGATGGACTATATGGCAAAACATCGTATTGCCATTGAGGCCTGCCCGACGTCGAACTATCAAACGGCCACGGTAACGGATACGGCACACCATCCCATGCGAGAGTTCTTTGATAAAGGACTACTTGTGACCTTAAATACTGACGATCCTGCGGTGTCGGGTATCACCCTAGCGCACGAATACCAGGTCGCCGAACAGGTAATTGGGTTCGGCAGGGAAGCATTACGCCAGATTCAGGCCAATGCGCTGGAAGCGGCGTTTCTCAGTGACGGTCAGCGGCAAGCCTTATTAAATCAGTTTGCTCAGGAATAATGGCTTGGTTTTGTCATAATGGGCCCCCATTGTGATCAAATGAAACGTGCTGACTCTTTAAAAAAATCTATCATCCTGAGTGTGAGCTTTGCACTGGTTCTTTGGTGGGTTGCCATTTTTGACCTGATTCTTCCTTGGGAGTTTTCGAAAGCGGGCGTACTCCCCCGACATCCGGATGGCTTGATTGGCATTTTGTTGGCGCCTTTCGTGCATGGCAGTTTTGCCCACCTAATCGCCAATACGTTACCCGTTGTGGTGTTATTCAGTTTATTGATTTGGGGTTATGCCGCCAGTCGTTGGCGGGCGATGACAACCATCTGGCTGTTGTCCGGCGTTGGAGTGTGGCTGTTCGCCCGGGACGCATATCATATTGGCGCCAGTGGCCTTACCCATGGGGTGTTTTTTTATTTATTGGCCGCAAGCATTATCCGGCGCGATAAACGCTCAATCGCGGTTATGATGATTGGCTTTTTCCTGTATGGGAGCATGGTTATGACTATCTTCCCTAGTGAGCCGAATATTTCATTTGAGTATCATTTTTTTGGTGCTTTAGCGGGTGTTTTAGCAGCCTGGTGGTTTTCACGCCAGGATCCTAAACCGATGGAAAAGCGTTACCCTTGGCAAGATAGTGATGAAGTGGATGACATTATCGGTGACGAGTGGCAGCACACCGATGATCAGTCTCGCCAGTAGACAGGATCATTAATACGGATCACCCCAGGCCTGATAATTTTACCGCAGATACCTCCACGCCAGTCTGGTTGCAAGGCAGCACGTAACCCCTCGAAGGCCTGATCCATTTTGTAGCACGGCTCTGTTTCTACACAGACTTCGATTTCGGCTTTGCCAATACATAATACCCTGCCAACATCCTGAGCAGAGAAGTTGCTTATATCCACCAGTAAATTTGCTCGCCTCACAGTCCAGGGCAAAGTTTGGCTTATCTGCTGGCAGGCGTTAATCCACGCTTGTGCGGTTAAAACCGAAATTTGTCTTCGACCCGGCCGGCTGCGATGATCTCCAATGATGCCCTGTTGGCAATGCAATTGTGCTTCTGACACCTCCTGCATTGGCGCACCTCGAGCAGGACGCACCGCAATGTTAAGTAATTGACTCATGGTGTTACCTCGTCGATGTGGGGGATGTCACCTTGTCGATTGAGCCAGCGTAATCGAAGTGTCAGCAGAACGGCAGCCGCGCTGAGGCCGACGATAAACCCAATCCAAAACCCTTTCGCTGCCATTGCCGGTACGACCCAATTAGTCAGGCCTAAAATGCAACCGGTTGACAGGCCCACCCCCCAATAACTGAACAAGGTAATGAGAAGCATAGCCCGGGTGTCCTTGTAGCCACGAAGAGCACAACCGGAAATCACTTGCATCGCATCTGAAAACTGGAAAAGAGCAGCTAAGAGCATCAGACTGGCCGCCATTTCGATGACCAAGGTGTCGTTGGTATACATTTGCGCAATGGGGTAACGCATTAGCACAGACATGCTGGCAGTGAATAAAGAAATCAGCGCACCCATTAGCCATGCTGACTTTACCGCAGTCATGGCGCCGTCTAACGACTCTTCACCAAGCTTTTGTCCAACCCGGATTGTGGTCGCCATCCCTAAACTCAAGGGGATCATGAACATCAGGGATGAGAAGTTAAGCGCAACCTGATGTGAGGCAACGGTATCAGCGCCAAAGGGCGATAACAAGATTGCCACCAATGAAAATAAACTCACTTCGAATAAGATTGACAGAGCAATCGGCAAGCCGATCTTAATGACCTCTTGCATACCTTGCTTATCAGGGCGATGGAACTGAGCGAACAGTTTGTAAGGCGCGAGTTTTTTCGCTTTTACTGTGTAAATTGCTGAGGCAATCGCCATAACAGTAAACACTAAGGCGGTCGCGATACCGCAACCTGCACCGCCGAGCGCCGGCATGCCTAGTTTGCCATAGATGAAAACATAGTTTGCCGGGATGTTAACCAACAAGCCTACAACCATAATAACCATGCTTGGACGTGTCAGTGACAATCCCTCTGCAAGGTTCCTGAATACCTGATACAAGACAAAACTGGGCACGCCCCATAGCATATAGCCAAGGTAATCAGTGACGATCGCATTGGTGGCAGGTTTCATTGCAAGCACGCTTTCTACCCACGGCAGTAAAGCACCACATGCCAATACCGGCAAACACAACAATAATGCGGTATAGGCGGTATTGAACATGGCCGCCGCGATGGGTTGGTGGTTTCCAGCTCCCCGATAACGGGAGACGATAGGCGGTAATGCTAAAACAATGCCTTGCAGGAAAAAAAGCACTGGAAAAATAATACTGCTGGCAACCGCGACAGCGGCCAGATCCTCGGGAGAAACCCGACCTGCCATAATTGTATCAGATACGCCCATTAGCATATGGGTGACCTGAGCAATAAGAAGTGGCCAGGCCAAAGATGCCAGTGCTTTTAATTCCTTACGAATCATTCAAGTTTCCTGATTTAGCAGCCCTGATAGTCTGCGGGTAATCGCGTAAGGCGGATATTCGCCAGTTTAACTTCAAACCTTGCACCGGTTTGCATTGCAAAGGGGCTGGTTATTTTGTCCAGTTTCAATCCCTTTTGGGTGAAGCAGGTGAGTGCCACCGGAATACTATGCCAGGTATTGCTTTCTAACTTACGAAGCAACGGTGTAAGGTTGATTTGACCGCGACATGGATAGTCGCAATACATACTCAGGTTTACATCCCCTCTGGGGCGAGTAACGATATTGATATCAAAGGTTAACGCGATCTGATCTTCACTGCCTTTGACTTTTGATAAGTCCAGAGGTTTTCCTGTGATTGCGAAGGCACCGTCACCTCCTTTGGCTGCCCAGTTTAGTAAAATAGCATCCGCTTGCTGTTTATAGTCGCTCGGCTCAATACTGACTTGCTGTTGTAAGGATTTACCTGTGTTGTCGGTAATTCTGACATTCCATTTTTGTTTATCGCCTAGGGTCAGGCGCCAACCTTGTGTGGTTTGGCCATTTTCAAAATAAACGAACTCGCGATTACTTTGCTGGGCTGCTGCGATGTTGCTCGTCAAGGCAGCTAACGCGGTTATGAAGGTAATAAAGACTTTTTTAATCATGGGTACGTTCATTGCATAGGTCCTTTTGTTGTTATCCGGCAAGTATACCTTCGACTGGCGTTACGGCTCTAATGAAATATGTACAAAGTCGAATAGATGCGATGGACAGCAGCGAGATATTTTGGCGATTCCGAGTGGAGTCATAGTGTCTGTGTTTAAAAGCGGTTATAGTGGCACGGAATGGAGCTAACTGGTTGTGAGAGTTATGAAAATTTATCTGCGTTTGGCAATGACAGGGATTTTGAGTTCGGCATTGATTGCATGTGGCGGTGGTGGCGGTTCAGATAGCGGCGGGTCTGGCGGCGGTGGTGGCACCCCCACACCTAAACCCACTGCGGCTAACCTGACATTGACCCTGGACGAAGATAATTCCGAGGTTGTCACACTACAGGGAACAGCGGCCAGTGGCGGAAGTTTATCGTACAGCATCAGTGTGCAACCGACCAACGGAACTGTGCAATTGTCAGGCAACCAGGTGTTGTATGTGCCCAATGCAGACTATGCGGGCTCTGACAGTTTTGGGTACATAGCGGTCGAAGGGGGCGTGTTCTCTTCCACGGCGACAGTCTCGATAACGGTGAACCAGGTTAATGATGCCCCAAGAACCGAGGTGGGTGAATTTACCATGCAAGAGGACGGTAGCCTGGATGGCAGTTTAACTGCCAGTGACGTTGAGGGCGATACCATCACCTTCGCGATAAGTCAGCAACCTGCTTTTGGTACGGTGAGTATAGATGGTAGTAACTTCAACTATCAACCCGATCAAAACGCTTACGGTACCGACGTTTTTTACTTTACGGCAACTGACGGTCAGGACACCAGCGTGGCGACCCCAGTGTCTATTGTTGTCGAGGGCGTGAATGATGCGCCTGTGATAGCTGCGCAAACAGATCCAGTCGAAGTGGTTGCGGGCGGTTCCTACACTTATACCACTAACGCAGCAGACATCGAGGGTGACACATTAACTTATACCGGCAGCACCAATGCCGATGGGATCAGTTTGCAGTATGCTGATACTAATTCTGCCCAGGCAGACTTAACGATTCCTGACGGTCTCTACGGCATTCAATATGTAGACTTTAGTGTTACTGATGCCAACAATGCCACCACCGATGGTCAACTCGCGCTGGATGTTCTGGTCAGAGCATCAGCGGCACAGGGCGCGGTGACCAGTTACGCAGCGACCGCAGACATTGATGCGGCCGACGTGGTTGAGTTTGGGGAGGCGTTTGTTGTACTGGGTCATACCGATAAGAATCTCGGCAATCCCACCGCGTTTTCGCCCAGACAGCATTACATACTTTCCTTTGATAAGGCCGGTAATGCGACCAACGTTACCTATATCGATACCCAAGGGGCAGTAACTCAGGACTCCTCAATGCAGGTGGTGGATAACAACCTTAATCTGTTATTTACCTATCAACGTGGCAGTGAGCTATACGCACGTCACTTGGTGTTAAACAGTGATTTGGTCATTAGCAGTAATCAGGAAATTCAACTGCCGTTTGCTGTCACCCGAGACAGTCGCAGTGCCAGCGTGACCTACCTCGATGGCGAAGGCTATTTTGTGTTAGCCAATGATAATCAGGTTCACCAAATTGATGTTGCGGGTGTACTGCAAAACTCCTGGGCACCGGCGTCGCCGTTGGCATCCAGTGTCCGTCAATATTACATTTTGGACACCCGCGCTGTCGGAAATGAAATAGTGCTGACCGGCGGAATCATAGCTTGTACTGACGATCCTCAGGATTGCCAGGCAGGCGCAGGTGATGGGAGTTACCGTCTTGCGCTGGATACCAGTGCCAGCAGTTATCAGGTTGTTAAGTTAAATGACAATGACCCCCGTGACGCGGTCATCATGGCTGATGGCAGCGTTGCAAGCTATCAGGCCAATGATACACAGCATCAACTCACTTTGCTGGATGCCTCCGGCGCGAGTGTGTGGGCAGAAAATTACGACTTGCCCTTTGCGGCGCTGACACTCAACGCAGATGAAGAAATCGTTATGATTGCTGCAGAACGTGGCAATGGCAGCACTGGGGCAGTAAGCGCACAGGTGGCGCGGTATAATCTGGCTGGAGAAGTTCAGTGGCAAAGCAACTTGTCAATTCCCCACGATGGTATCTTTTTTCAGCGAGGTATGTTCGTTGATGAATTGAACAATATCTATTTAGCTGCCGTGGTGGAATATGCTGATTCGACGACAGATTATGTGGCACTCAGAGTTGATTACTCCGGTGATTTAGCCTGGACAGAAGTGAATCCAGCGGATAATCCGCAAGCATTAGATAATGATTTTGTCTTTAATTTTACCGGCAAAACCTTGTTATCATCGGACAATCAAATCGTCTCAGCAGCAAGACACAGGTTACCTGCGCAGGCCAGAGGGTATTTGATCCGTACTATGATCACCCAGCAATAATCAGAAACCAAAGAGAAGATAAATGAAAAAGTTAATTACCAGCCTTACTGTCGTCCTGATGGCCGCATTTAGCGTCAATGCCGAAGAAAGTGGCTACAAGGTATTAGAAAAGCCGCTTGCTGTGAGCAGTGACAAGGTTGTCATGCATGACTTATTCATGTTTACCTGTCCTCACTGTCAGGACTTTACGCCAATGCTGAATGATTGGCTGGATAAACATAAAGAGTTGGAAGTACGTCAGGCGCCACTTGCCTCGGGTAAGCAAGCGATTTTATTCATTGCGATGTATGAAGCGATAAAGTTGCAGAAGTCTGACTTTACTAAAGCCGATTTCATGAAGTTTATGCAGGTTAAACGCACATCGATGGATCAATTCAAAAGTGATTATGTCACTTTACTGAGTGAATTAGGTCTGAACGAGTCGGACACGGTTGCCTTGTTTAACGAGCCTTCCATTCAGCAAAGCTTGGAACAAAATCATGGTCTGGTTGCACAATGGGATTACCCCTCGGTCCCTGCA
>CAXQZJ010000149.1:0-7945 GCA_964228145.1 Alteromonadaceae bacterium
CCTATGAGGGAATAGCTCAGTTGGTAGAGCACAACCTTGCCAAGGTTGGGGTCGCGAACGGATCGCCGTCCGGTTCGAGTCTCGTTTCCCGCTCCAAATTTTTCTTTTCCAAATTTATACAACGACTTTAAATGACCCCAAAGGGTCGCGCACGGTACGCCGCCCGACGGATCGCCGCCCGGTTCTAGTCTCGCTTCCCGCTCCAATTTCTCATCCTTTCAACACTTTACGAACGTTTAATCAGGGTAACCCTGCCTAAACCGTTTAATAAAAATCACGATTGCCCTATCTCGCTTCCCCACTGTTATCCGATGGGTTGGTCGTTGACCCTGCTATACTTTTGCTGTGATAAGGCTTGATTTCACATCGACGCCAATGCCACACTTTACTGGTCAAACCAGAGGGCCCGATATGGCAGCATCGAATCCGTTGAGAAAATTTGTTAATCGCGTTAATCAATATCCGCAATGGCTAAGCAGCCGCTTGTTGACGTGGATGTTTCGCAGCAAGGTAAAGCTCGCGGGAACCGCAAAAATTGAAATTATTCATACTGATGGAAGCTCAGTAACCTTTCGTCAACGAAATATTAAAAAGGTACAAAATCACATTGGCGGTGTTCACGCCGCGGGCATGGTTTTATTGGCAGAGTCAGCCACAGGGTTTATCTGTGGTATCAATCTGCCTGGCGACAAGTTGCCATTGGTAAAGAGCATTGAAACCCGTTTCGTACGTCGTTCTGTAGGAGACATGCATGCAACCGCATCGCTTACGGAGGCACAAATAGCCAGTATGAAATCCGATGAGAAGGGCTCCACCACAGTGACCGTTGTAGTCACCGATGACAGTGGTCAACAACCCATCGAATGTGACATTGTTTGGGCCTGGGTTCCGAAGAAGAAAAAACCGGTAGAAACCGCAGCCTAAACTGTTTGAATTCTAACCAATTGAATTCTATTCAAAATAGCCACACCCCTTGTTAGCACTGGGTTTCAGTCAAAATAAATTTTTATTAAATCTGTTCTTTTTTTGTTGACAGCGTGTCTTTTTAAGCCTATCTAGTCACCTGATTCTGCTGGCCGGTCGAACCGGCCTTTGAGTCATATTCCTGATGTTTACCATTTTTAGTTGGGGATGCCGTGATGGCAAAACAAACAAGAGAAAGTTTATTAAGAACACCGTTTAACGATTATAAAAATTACCCTTACGGATTTTCCCGCTCGGGTGACTTTTCAATCAAAGAAGCACAAGCATTGCATAAATATGGCAATCTGATTTGTGGCCTACTTGATGGTGTTGTTGAACCAGCCAATAGCGAAGATGAAAACCTTCTTGAGGTGGCACTGGGCAATCGCTCACCTTCCAGTAGCGCAGAAAAAGCATGGGTTCGCTATCAATCCAGAATCAATCGTCCTAAAGCAGCCAGTATCTACGGCCGCAAAGCAGGCGCGATGGATGAAGATGAAAGCAGCCACAGCGTGGAGTTAGAAACCGAACTGGACGACTAACCTCCTCAATAAAAAAATACGCGCCTCGATGCGCGTATTTTTTTACGCTTAATCGTCTGACCGCCCCATCATTAACACAATCATCCTAAATTTTTCCTCATTCAGGATTTTTATCCGCAAAATATCAGAATTTGTCATTTTATATTCTACTTCGCTGTCGTATAGTGATCCATCAGCCTGAATTTTCCAGGTTCAACCAGAGATCGCACAAAATACGACATGAAGGAGGTATTCACGTGGAGATGATGTCAGGCGCCGCCATGGTGGTACGCGCCTTGAAAGATGTAGGTGTTAAACATGTGTTTGGCTACCCGGGTGGTGCGGTTCTGGATATTTATGATGCCCTGTTTGCCCAGGACGATGTAAAGCATATCCTGGTCAGACATGAACAAGCCGCGGCCCACATGGCTGATGGGTACGCCCGGGCAACGGGTCAGACTGGTACCGTGTTGGTTACCTCCGGGCCCGGCGCAACGAATACCATTACCGGTATTGCCACTGCCTATATGGATTCGATTCCTATGGTGGTGTTATCCGGGCAAGTACCGTCTCAACACATCGGCGAGGATGCATTCCAGGAAACCGACATGGTTGGCTGTTCCAGGCCGATTGTGAAGCATAGTTTCTTAGTGAAACGCGCAGAAGATATTCCTATGGCCATCGCCAAGGCATACTATATTGCTAATACAGGCCGACCCGGCCCAGTGGTGATTGACCTGCCCAAAGACATCGTTAACGTGCAGGATTCGCATCCCTATGTGTTTCCCAACGATGTCAAAATGCGCTCTTATAACCCAACGGTTAAAGGCCATAGCAAGCAAATTAAAAAAGCGGTGTCTGTTATCCGCAATGCAAAACGTCCGGTCATATACGCGGGCGGTGGTGCGATAGCTTGTAACGCCAGTGACGGGCTCACACGCTTTGCCGAGTTATTGCATGCTCCGGTTACCACCACACTGATGGGATTAGGCGCTTTTTCAGGAACCCACCCGCAGTTTGTGGGCATGCTTGGGATGCATGGCACCCTTGAAGCCAACAAAACCATGCATAATGCCGATTGCATTATTGCCCTCGGTGCCCGCTTCGACGACCGGGTGACGAATAACGTCGATAAATTTTGTCCCCATGCCGATATCATTCATGTTGATATTGACCCAGCCTCGATTTCAAAAACCGTTAATGCCCACATTCCGGTAGTCGGCTCGGTTGATGTAGTGATAGACCAGTTGATGGAACAACTCGGTAAGGTCGACAGCAAAGAACAAAACACCAAACTAGCTGATTGGTGGCAACAGATTGAGCAGTGGCGCAGTCGTCAGTGCCTGCGGTTTAGAACCGATGAGCAGGTGCTCAAGCCACAGCAAGTCGTTGAATCTCTTTACAAGCACACCAAAGGCGATGCGTTCGTAAGCTCCGATGTAGGCCAGCATCAAATGTTCGCTGCCCTTTACTATCCATTCGATAAACCTCGTCGCTGGATTAATTCTGGCGGGCTCGGCACGATGGGATTTGGTCTGCCAGCAGCAATGGGTGTACAGATTGCCCACCCGCAGGCCACCTCTGTCGTCGTCACGGGTGATGGCAGCATTCAGATGAATATCCAAGAGTTGTCTACCTGCTTGCAGTACGGTTTGCCAATCAAGATTATTTCGATTAATAACCAGGCGCTCGGAATGGTGCGCCAATGGCAGGATATGATTTACAAAGGTCGCCACTCCCATTCTTACATGGAGTCGTTACCCGATTTCGTTGCCCTTGCAGAGGCATACGGACATATTGGCATCCGTGTGGATAAACCTGACCAACTCGATGCTGCGATGGCCCAGTGTTTTTCGCATACCGATAGACTGGTGTTTATGGATATTCGCGTTGACCAAAATGAACATGTCTACCCCATGCAGATAAAATTTGGTGCCATGGATGATATGCGATTGAGTAAAACGGAGCGCACCTGATGAGACGTATCATATCAGTATTAATGGAAAACCAACCCGGAGCGCTGTCGCGCATTGTTGGCGTATTTTCACAGCGTGGCTATAACGTTGACAGTTTATGTGTTGCACCAGTAGACGATGGCACGCTGTCGCGTTTAACCATTACCACCCATGGTGATAACAAAGTTATCGAACAAATTACCAAGCAAATGCACAAGCTTATTGATGTGCTGAAAGTCGTTGATTTGACAGACGGCCCACATCTCGAGCGAGAGCTGATGTTGGTGAAACTAGCCACTCGCAGCGCGTATGCCCGTGAGGAAGTTAAACGGACTGCTGACATCTTTCGCGCCCAGATTATCGATGTACACAGTAAAAACTACAGTGTTCAGTTAGTCGGCCCGTCTGACAAGCTTGATGCCTTTATTGCGGCGCTAGATGATGTAGCCGAAGTTATTGAAACCAGTCGTAGCGGTGTTTGTGGTATCGCAAGAGGTAGCAAGGCTCTACGTCCCTGACCCGAGTAAGCCACCTGGGTGGCTTACTTGTTCGCTTTCCTCCGACATTCTCCCATCAGCCTGATATCATGGCGCTTTGTATACTCAAACCCCAACAGCGATGAAAATACTTACCATAGGTTACGTTTGGCCAGAACCCGCTTCTTCAGCTGCCGGACGCCGCATGTTAGATTTGTTAAAACTGTTCCGCGATCAGGGTTGGCAAGTCGATTTTGCCAGCCCCGCCGAACTGTCTGTGCATCGCTTCGAACTAAATCTCTGGGGCATCAGCGAACACAACATTGCACTGAACTGCAGCAGTTTTGATGAGTTTGTACAGCAACTACAACCTGATTTGGTATTGTTTGATCGCTTTATGCTGGAGGAACAGTTTGGCGCCCGGGTCCGCCAACAATGCCCCAGCGCCATCACAGTGCTTGATTTGGAGGACCTGCACTTCCTACGTCACGCCCGCCATGAGGCGGTAAAGCAAGGAAAATCAGCCAACGATGCCAATCTGTTTAGTGATATGGCAAAGCGTGAATTGGCCGCTATTATGCGCTGCGACCTTACATTGGTTATCTCCCCCTTCGAGATGCAGCTACTGACCGACACCTTTAATGTCTCCGCCGCCAGCCTGATTTACTACCCACTCACCTGTGATGAGCCTGAAACTCAAACCCCCACTTTTGAACAACGCACCAACCTGGTGAGTATTGGTAATTTTCGTCATGCTCCTAATTGGGATGCAGTGCTGCAACTAAAGCAATTGTGGCCTTCGATACGCCAACATATTCCTGCTGCGCAACTGCACATATACGGTGCTTATCCGCCTAAAAAAGCCACCCAGCTCCATAATGAAAAACAAGGCTTTCTCGTCAAGGGCTGGGCAGAAGATGCTTATCAGGTGATTCGTAATGCGCGGTTGCTCCTTGCGCCGCTTCGTTTTGGCGCAGGCCAAAAAGGAAAGTTACTTGACGCCATGCAATGTCAAACGCCAAGCATCACAACACCAATAGGTGCGGAGGGAATGCATGAAAGCGCCGGTTGGCCCGGCATCATCGCTAGCGACGATGACAGCTTCATTCATGGATGCGTAGCGCTTTACCAAGACCCGACGCAATGGCAGCAAGCTCAGCAAAAGTGCACTTCACATCTCACCAGCTACTTTTCCGCTAAGCACCACCATCAAAGGTTATTAGCCACGCTGGAGCGCATACGTACGCACCTTACCGCACATCGGAATCAGCATTTCATTGCTCAGATCCTGCAGCACCAAACCCTCAATGCGAGTAAATATATGTCGCAATGGATCGAAGCCAAAAATCAATCATCGCCCGATTGATCACCGCGATTAATTTTTATTCAGAATTTCCTTGCGCATTTTGATTACACATGTAATCTTTAATAAAGAATTACAAACGTAATCGGAGATAGTCCATGGAAATCAGTAAGGCGGAATTGGTCGTTATGCAAGCCATATGGCAGCTCGCTCCCTGTAGCGCGGCCGACGTTGTCGCACAATTAGACAATGAGACCGACTGGCATGAAAAAACCGTCAAGACCTTGCTGAATCGACTCGTGAAGAAAGGCGCAGTGAGTTTTGTAAAAGACAAACGACGCTACCTTTATTCAGCCGTCATCAAAAAAGGGGAGTATCAGGTCGCCGAGAGCACCTCGCTGTTGAATCGCTTATTTGAGGGACGCGTAAGCCCGTTAGTATCTGCGTTCGCCAGCCGCTCTAAGTTAAGTCAACAGGACGTCGATGAGCTTAAAGCCCTTATCAGTGACTGGGAGAAAGACAATGACTGAGCAACTGATTACATTGCAGATGGGGTTAACGCTTTATTGGCTAACGTTATCACTTGCTCGAAAGCCGCTTATCAGACTACTCGGCAGCAGCGGCTACTACCTGATGTGGTTGGCATCGCCACTTTGGTTAATCATTGGTGCGCTTCCCCAGCTACCAGTCGACTATGTCACAGCCAGTTATACCGTTGAAGTGATGCACAAAATGAAGCTACAAGCCAATCAGTGGTTTGACTCGCTTCCCTGGTTAACGCTTATTTGGGTATCAGGTTGCATATTGCTAACCGCCCTGTTAATCGGCTCCCATCTTCACTTTCGTCAAGCCATTCTGCGCCATGCTACTCAAAGAAAAGATATAGAATTCGCTGTTCCCGTTTATCAATCAACAAAACAGGCAGGCCCTTTCCTGCTTGGAATTACCAAGCCAGTATTGGTTCTGCCTAACGATTTTGACAGCGCCTACGATGCCCATCAGCAACGCTTGATTCTGGCCCATGAATCCCAGCATATTCACCATAAAGACCACTGGATCAACGCCTTTTTCAGCGGTTTACAGATCCTATTCTGGTTCAACCCCATCGTATGGCTAAGCCGCCATGCGTTCAGGTTTGCTCAGGAAGCAGCCTGTGACGAGCAGGTCTTATGCGGTTTAGACAAAAACAACCGCATCAGCTATGCCCACGCCATGCTAAAAGTCAGTACGCAAGGAGTTAGCTCCCAATTTGCGACCCTACACTACGGAGAAAAAACCATGATGAAACAACGCTTAAATCTACTAAAAAACACCTTCAAGCAACGTAATGCACTCGCTTATGGATTGATCATCTTTAGTCTTGCCCTGACAGCCAGCGTAAAAGCAATTCAAACCGACGCTGGCGCCAGTGATGCCCGCCCTATTGTGCGAGTGGAGCCTATCTACCCTAACGACGCAGCCAAACAAAATATTCAGGGGGAAGTGATACTGTCCTTTTATGTCACTGCAAATGGTGCAACCAAAGACATCAAAGTAGTCAGTTCAACGCCTGCCAAAGTATTTGATCAAGCGGCGATAGACGCATTGTCTAAATGGCGATACCACCCAAGAGCGCAGGGTAGCCAGCATCAGGTTGCGCTGGAGTTCAAGCTCGCGCCGTCTGCAGTAAAACCCAGAGACATTGAAACCATTGAAGTCCACAACAAGGGGTAAGTTCCCCGGGCATGGGGTATCACTGCCCCATGCATCCATTTACAGATAACGGATACCGGGCATATCTACTTAGGTACGCGCTAACTCGCACTCAAACCATCGCCACTCTAAACTCACATACCTTCACTTGAACTTACTTTAATTTTGACTTTGAACTTGACCCTATCGTCACTCTGAACTTGATGACTGCGTCCCCCCAGAGTCCATGAGCAACTGAATTGGTAATGGTAGAGAAGGTTTTACTCTCAACACGAGCACTGAATTGGATGCAAAACCTGATTTGGCATGATGAGACTGAGGTTATTCTGAGATGCTTATTACCTTGCTACAATCCCCTTATCGCCGCACCAAAATGAAACAAAATTACACAATAATGTAAAATACACCCAAATAATGCGTTAAGTCTAAGTTAATTAGCCATTAAATGTAATTTAATTACATTTAATGCTTTATTTTTGTACTTTAATTTCTATAATGGATTCCGTTCCCAGCTTAAATTCGTTATCAGGAAATACCATGTTACGCACAATTACTTTTGCATTAATGCTCGCCGCCACCCAGTCCAATGCCGCTGAAACCCGTTATGTTGCTAAAGATCAAAGTATCTATTCACAGATGTGTGTCGCCGCTGCCACGCACGGATTACAAGCAGCAAAGCAGTTAGGCAAAGAACATTACGATGGCACGATTATTTGCAATGGTAAGTTAATTACAAAATTTGCAAGCCAACCCCAGCAGACCATCACTGCGGTTGAGAAACAATATAAATTCGTCAACGCCGACAACCGCCCTGAATCAGCGTTATGCCTGAAAGCAGCAAAAGACGGTATAGAGTCATTGCAGATGTCTCCAAAAGCATTGGAAAACATTTATTGCAATGGTCGCACCTTGTCACGCTTTGTACGCGTTTACTCAGCGCGGTAAACACTGCCTCAGGTAGATGAGCAGAACTGCCTGGACACAAGGTCACGCTCAGCGCGACAAATGTCCGGGCATATATGCTCGTCATGCCAA
>CAXQZJ010000150.1:0-12471 GCA_964228145.1 Alteromonadaceae bacterium
GGATCGGAACGACCCCGCAGTGTAGGAATGAAACCCGATAAGTATAAAGGCTGACGGGGAAAATTGACAATGCGTGAGGCTTAGAAATGCTTATATCGGCTATAAAATGCCTGAATAGGTAAGACCATTTCATAAATAAAAGTGATAAAAGCGGAACGATTCTCGTTTAAACGATTAAAAATAAGTCCGGATTCATCAAAAATAAGATGCTGGTCGCCTCTTGGCGGGCAAAACTTATCGCATCGAGCAATTTTTCTTCATCAATGTGTTGGGTTTTCAGTAATTCCAAATTAATCAGGGATGAAATGGAGTATTTTTCAGGATGGACTAAGGTTAGCGCAGCACGAATCGACGCGTAGATAATTGCAGCATCCCGGGAATCCATCACCTTGCCAAGCTGGAAGCTTTGCTGAATAGGCAAGTAAATCGCCTCCGGCAAGCCCCACTCACGTAGAATATCCACGCTGATATCAGCATAACTAAAACCTAAAAGCTGCTGTTGCAACTGCCAGGGTGTTTGCTTGGCGTGATATTGCTCAGCGCGCTCTGCAATCGCCGGCGTATGGCGAGCCACTGACAACTCACCAAAATTACTCAATAACCCAATAAGGAAAAGACATTCGGATTGACGACTGCCACACAAACGGGCCAACTCGCGGGCGATCAAGCTGGTAAATACCGCCTGTTGCCAGTAACGTTCGAGATTAATACTTGCATCGTCGAATTGTTTATAGACGGTACTTGCAGTTTCCGTCATGACTAACGAATAAACAGCATCACCACCAATCACGTTCACCGCTTTACTGATCGTGGTCACCTTTTTAGGGAAATTGTACAACGCACTATTCGCGAGCTTGAGCAGACTTGCTGACAAACTGGGATCTATCGCGATCACATCAGCGATATCGTCAATAGTAGAGTAATCGTCATCTAACATCTCACGAATTCGGGTGCAGGCATCCGGTAACGCAAACGATTCAGTTACTGCGCGAGCATAATCTAAAGATTGCATCAAATTTCCCCTATAAACTGCGGATGCATAGTTCCAATATAGCTAACCCTGACGCAAGCGCGAAAAAATTTTACAGTTTTTATTCAGCCAAGGTTAACCCATGCCCTTCTATAACTAATACATTACTCTAAGGAGGTGATTATGCGCCATTATGCTTTGGCACTCTTCGTTGCATCGGCTTTACCCTTGTCGCTGCCCGTTTTGGCCAACTATTCACAATCAGAAGCACAATCTTATCAGGCGGACGCTGCACAATTCAGTGATGCACAGTTAGATCAGTTACTCGCACCCGTTGCCCTTTATCCGGATAGCTTGTTAACTCATATCCTGATTGCCAGCACCCATCCATTGCAATTGGTTCAGGCGAAGCGCTGGATCGAAAAAAACCAGCATTTGACCGATTCGGCCCTGCAAGATCTGGCATTGAAGAAAGATTGGGATCCCAGTGTCGCGGCACTGGTGGCTTTTCCCGAGGTTATCGACAACCTTGTCGACGACCTTGATTGGCTTGATGCCATCGGATTAGCCATGGTAACCCAAGAAGACGACTTATTAAGTCGGGTACAAGTGCTGAGATCTCAGGCCTTCGCAGCTGGCAACCTGCACAGCAATGAGCACGTAGATGTGCAATTTCAGGACGACACCATCATTATTCAACCCGTTACGGAACGAGTAGTTTATGTGCCGGCATATAATCCGCTGCATGTATACGGGCATTGGCGCTGGCATGATTATTCGCCAGTGTATTGGCACCACCGCAGACACAGCCTTCACAGCCAGGTAATTTGGCATTCCGGAATCCGGTTGCATACCCGATTCTTCTTCGGTGGCTTTCACTGGCATAATCGTCACCTGGTGGTGAGTTACGATTACTACCATGCACCGCGACGCTATGATCGTCACCATCGGATACACGTGCGCCATTTCAATCACTGGAAGCCCAGACACCGTTACGTTCAGCAACGGGTGCGTAACCGTGAATATCAACAAAACCGCTATTATCGCCCTCACGCTCAGCGTCAGCATCGAACCACGACACCACCTCGTTACACCCGTGTTGAGCAAAAGTTACGTGTCGATCGGGGTCAGCACGGTGAGCGAGTTCACGCCGAGCGCCACAGAGTGCGTCAGGATGCACCGCCGCGCGTCAATCAGCGACCATCAACCCAAACCCGACAAAAGCCTGAAATGAGTCGACCTGCACAATCTCCGCCCAAGCGTCAGCAAGAGGTAGTAAGACGAGAGAACACAGCCAAGCCTGGCGTGCCGACCTACCGTCAGCAAACGCAACCGCAACGGCCTCGTTATCAGCAACGAGACAAAGCCCAAACACCGCGACAGGTATACAGAGACAGTTCACAACGAACCCAAGACCGGGGGAAACGAAGCAAGGAACGACAATAAGTGCAGGGAAGCACACTTTATTGGCAAAAAAAAAGCGGGCTTGCACAGCCCGCTTTTTTATAATCTTTCAGCCTTACGCAGAAACGTTAGCTGCCTGAGGACCTTTCTGACCTTGTTCTACGTCGAAAGATACCTGCTGACCTTCGGCCAGAGTTTTGAATCCGTCGCCAGTGATCGCACGGAAGTGAACGAATACGTCTTTGCCACCATCAGCTGGAGTGATAAAGCCGTAGCCTTTGTCTTGGTTGAACCACTTAACGGTTCCAGTCATTTTAGACATAATTGTCTCCTGATTAATTAAATATTGGGAAAATCCCATTCAGGTCGAGAAGTAGCGCTATTAATCAGAAGAGGTATCACTTACTTGCGGTAATCTGAAGATTACTATTCGTCTTGCGGTCGAATTAAGGAACTTACTTTCAATAGGCAGCTTACAAGCCTGATTGCATAATAGCAGAAACCCTACAAGATCCTAGTAAATTGTAGAAAAAGTCTGCAATTAGTTAAGTGGCTTGAGTAATTCTGCTATCGACTCTGCACTCAGCGCTTGCTGTTGCTGACCCATCACAGTTGGTATAACTTGCTCAGCTAATCGTTGCTTACCCGCTTGCAAAGCCAACATTCGCTCTTCAATCGTACCTGGTGCAATCAAATGGTACACCATCACCCGGCGAGTTTGACCGATGCGATAAGCCCTGTCCGTTGCTTGTTGCTGCGCGGAGGGATTCCACCAAGGTTCAAGATGAATGACGGTGTCGGCTTCGGTTAGATTAAGCCCACTTCCGCCAGCCTTGAGGCTAATAAGGAACACCGAGGCCTGACCTTGAGTAAATCGTTCGATTTGCCTAGGTCTGTCAGCCGTGGCCCCGGTTAACAGTGCTGTATCGATGTCCAGCGCGTTGAGTTCTGTGTTCACCTTATCCAACATGCTGGTAAACTGCGAAAAGATCAAAATTTTTCGGCCTTCCGCGAGCATCGGCGGCAACATCTCAGCCAACCAGTCTAGCTTACCCGCACGCTTCACCCGTTTCGCATTAGCTTGGGGTAGCAAGGCCGGGTGACAGCATATCTGACGTAGTTTGACCATGGCAGAGAGTATATCAATTTGACTACTGGCAATGCCCTGTTGGGCGATCAAGGCGCGAATTTTTTCATCGACGCTGGCACGTACCGTTTCGTACCAGATCCTTTGCTTTTCATCTAGGGGAACATATTGGATTATTTCGGTTTTTTCTGGTAACTCTGTGGCAACCTGACGTTTCTCGCGGCGCAGAACAAAAGGCTCAATCCGCGCCATTAAGCGCTGTTGCGCCTGTTTGTCATTATGCTTTTCGATCGGCTTTCTAAACAACTGATTAAATTGAGATTGATTGCCGAGCAGAGCTGGTTGTAACAAGCTGAACTTGGTCCAAAGTTCACCTAAATGATTTTCAACAGGCGTACCCGTTAGAGCAAACCATTGGCGCGCACTTAGTTGCGATAAGGATTTATACAAGGCGGTAGTTTTGCTTTTTAAAACCTGTGCCTCATCAACAATTACAGCTCGGAACGACTGATCCAAATAGTGAGATAAATCCCGGCTAATCAGGGCATAACTGGTTATCACCAGATCAGCATCCCGGAGATTTTCCAACAGTGCTGAACGTTGGTTACCCTGTATCAGCCGTGTATTCAGCCCGGGGGTGAACTTTGCTGCTTCTGTCTGCCAATTATACACCACACTGGTTGGAGCCAACACCAACACTGGCGCTGACAATTGTTGCTGCTCCTTAAGGCCGGCAATATACGCCAATACCTGCAGCGTTTTGCCCAAGCCCATATCGTCGGCCAGCAATCCGCCTAGTTGAATGCGATCCAAGTGTTGCAACCAACGTAAACCATTTTGCTGGTAGTTGCGCAACTTCGCTGTCAGGTCATGGGGGATAAGAACATCCCGGATATGGGTCAGTGCCTCTATGCGATCAGTCAGAGGTACATGGCGACCTTGCACAAGAACCTGCTTGGATTGCATCGGCCGGGCCAGCAAGTGAGCTGGCATCAACACCTCTTCTTGACCTTGCTGTTCTGGGATAAACTGCAGTAAATCAGTGACCAGGCTTTTCACGGTTTCAGCATCGACAGCAATTGCTTCCCCTTTACCAAGCGGCAGATAAACGAAGTCGGGCAATGCTTCGGCTTCTAACCACGCCTTAATACCTTGCTTTTTTATCGCCGCACTTAATAAGGGAATCAATGACACGGATTGCTCTTCAACTTCGGTTGTTAATGTCGTGGCAAACATCCCGGTCTCGGTTTCTTGCACCGATAGTGTCAGCCCGTCCGAGCCTTCCTGAACCTGATAATAAAAATTATCGTCCAACGTGACTTGCCATCCTCGTTGACGCCAATCCTCACAGACCTTGTGAACAATGTGGTACCAGTGCCCAAGGTCAGTCAAATACCACTGGCAGTGCTGTAACACCTGCCATTTGGTGTCCAGGGTCTGATACTGTTTAAAACCCAACTCTTGTAATTGCTCCATCACTGCCAGCTCAAAAGCGGTATTGCGATAACACAGTGCTCCCCTCGTATCTGTATAGGTTGCACTGTCGCTCAGCGGGTTAATGCTGATCCCCTGATAATCAAACTCGAGACGTAATACACCGTTTTGAGGTTTACTTGCCTGACTGAACAAATAAACGCGGGTGTTGGGCTCAATTTGCTGGGGTGTTTGTATGTGTTTAGGTGCGCTAAGGAATTCGGCTTGATCTCCCAGGCGTTGCTGAATCTGAGGCCAACTCCATTGAAACTGTTCAACGTCCATTACCGGAAATCCTGTCAGCCAACTCAATGCCTCAGGCGCTATCTGGCTTTCCAGGGGGCACATTTGCTGGCTCTCACGATCCAGCCAGACGGGAGGTATGGTGGCGAGTACTTCGCCGGGGCGATTAACCAATTGCAGCTCCACTAAACCCTTTTCGGTTTGCTGAATGCTGACATCGACAGTTAACGGTTGCTGCCAGCTGAGAGCACGATCCGTACGTTGCTGCCAAAACGCCCGGCCTGTTGCAACAAGCTCATGCAGCAGCGCATAGTCATAGCAACACCCATCTGGCTGGCGATGGGCAATAATATCACTGCACAAATGCCTTTCTTGTTGCGACATCCAGGGTAAAGATACCCCACTGTCAGGCAGCGCCAGTGGGCGGCTTGTAGTACTGAGTTCACCACTTTTGAGTCGCTGACAGGTTTCGAGCTGGACCTCAAAACCCATGCCATGATGACCATAACGATGATTAATTACAAACAACAAACAACGTGTGAGTTGGCCTTGCTCCGGTGCCGCGGTTGCCAGCCATTGGGTTATTTGTGCTTCACTGACCGCGATACGCTGGGATGCAGATTGCCAATGAGCATGACACAGCGCGGCTGCGTGCTGACAAAACTGACCTATCGGACACTGACAATCGCAAAAAACGCCTTTGCTGGTGCTAGCGATAGACACTTCATACTCTTTTCCACCTTGCCTTGTCGCCACAGTGCCGCTGAGGTGCTGACCCGCGGGGTCGGCGCTGACCTCCACCACTAAGCCCTGAGTATTAAGCTCTTCACCCCGTGACCAGTTTCGCTGAGTAAACAATCTGGCAACCAGTTCCAACGACAGCATTGAAAACACCCAAAAGAGAAAACTAATCCGCCAGTCTATCAGCTTTGCCGGCGATAATGACAGCATCAAAAGGGCTATTCAGCACAAAAAAAACCTCGCATAAGCGAGGTTTTCTTGAGCATCAAATGATTACTTTTTCTTTTTAGCTTTTGGATTAGGCAGGTCAGTAATGCTGCCTTCAAAGATCTCAGAGGCTAAGCCGATAGACTCATTCAGCGTTGGGTGAGCATGAATGGTTAATGCCACATCTTCAGCATCCGCGCCCATTTCAACCGCGAGGCCAATTTCACCTAACATTTCACCGGCGTTAATACCAACAATCGCCCCACCCAGGACACGGCCGTTGTCTTTGTCAAAGATAAGCTTAGTCATACCCTCAGTGCGGCCTGATGCAATCGCGCGACCCGACGCTGCCCACGGGAATGTCGCCGTCTCGATACTCAAACCCTGCTCCTTGGCTTCTTTCTCTGTCACACCTACCCATGCAATCTCAGGGTCGGTATAGGCAACAGATGGAATGCACTTAGGATCGAAATAGTGCTTTTTACCCGCAATGACTTCAGCTGCAACATGGCCTTCATGTACCGCCTTGTGTGCCAGCATTGGCTGACCGACCAAATCACCGATAGCATAAATATGGTTAACATTGGTACGCATTTGCTTATCAACGTTAATAAAGCCACGTTCGTCAACGTTAACACCGGCTTTATCTGCCGCAACTAAACCACCATTCGGACGACGTCCAACTGCGACCAATACCTTGTCATAACGGACAGGGTCGGCAGGGGCGTTTTTACCTTCAAAGCTGACATACAGACCATCATCTTTAGCTTCAACAGCGGTGACCTTGGTCTCCAGCATCACGTTAAACTTGTCTTTAACGTATTTCTGATAAACCTTGATGATGTCTTTATCTGCCGCCGGTACTAATTGGTCGAGAAATTCAACCACATCAATCTGACTACCTAAGGCACGGTAAACAGTGCCCATTTCCAGGCCAATGATACCGCCACCCAAAACCAACATTTTTTCTGGTACATCTTTCATTTCCAGCGCACCAGTAGAGTCGATAACACGCTCATCATCTTTTGGAATAAATGGCAGGCTAACAGGCTCAGAACCGGCAGCGATGATCGCGTTATCAAAGCTTATCGTGGTGGTGCCGTCTGCACCTTCGACTTCCAGAGTGTTGGAACCGGTGAACTTACCATAGCCTTGTACATGCTTCACTTTACGTGCTTTAGACATGCCTGACAGTCCGCCGGTCAATTTCGATACGACACTGTCTTTCCAGCTGCGAACTTTATCCAGATCAATTTGCGGCTCACCAAACACAACGCCATGCCCGGCCATTTCTTTGGCATCATCGATCACTTTAGCAACATGCAGAAGTGCCTTTGATGGGATACATCCCACATTCAGGCACACCCCACCTAATGTGTCGCGTGCGTCTACGATGACGGTTTCAATTCCCAGGTCAGCAGCACGGAAAGCAGCGGAGTATCCCCCAGGACCTGCACCCAGTACTACCAGTTGTGTTTTTATTTCGCTCATGAGTGACCTCAAAAAGTTGTAGAGTAATCAGACCTGGTGAATTCTACTCAAGCAAGCCTGTATTAGTAAAATCAATAATATCGCAAAGCCGGTACAAGACCGGCTGCATTTTACAATAGCATTTGACGAATATCGCCCAACACATTGCGTAAATGTACCGCAAAGCGTGCAGCCACAGCACCATCGATCACGCGGTGGTCATAAGACAATGACAATGGCACCATCAGGCGAGGTTCAAAATCGCTGCCGTTCCACACCGGCTTCATCTCACTTCGTGATACTCCTAATATGGCGACATCCGGCGCATTTACAATAGGGGTAAACTTAGTGCCGCCAATACCACCTAGAGATGATATCGTCATACAGCTGCCTTGCATGTCTGCGGCTTTTAATTTGCCGTCACGGGCCTTGGCACTGATCTCCATCAATTCCCGTGACAGCTCATGAATGCCTTTTTGGTCAACATCGCGCACCACTGGCACCACCAAACCTGCAGGTGTATCAACGGCAATACCGATATGGTAATACTTTTTGCGAATCAGGCTCTCGCCATCTTCCGATAATGACGAATTGAACACCGGATAAGCTTTTAACGCATCAGCGACGGCTTTCATCATAAACACCAGTGGGGTGATTTTGACATCCAGTTTTTTCTTCGCTGCCAATGCATTTTGCTCTTTTCGGAATGCTTCAACCTCGGTGATATCAGCTTCTTCAAATTGCGTCACATGGGGGATGGTCACCCAGTTACGATGCAGATTCGGGCCCGAAATTTTCTGAATTCGCGTTAGCGCGATTTCTTCAACTTCACCAAACTTGCTGAAATCGACTTTCGGCGGCGGCAATACCTGCAAGCCGCCGCTGCCACTGGCAACCGAACTGCTGGCCGTCATCTTAGGACGGGACAATTCATATTTGACGTAAGATTTTACGTCCTCAGGAACAATCCGCCCTTTACGACCAGTGCCTTTTACCTGAGTAAGATCAACACCAAATTCACGAGCTAACCGACGCACTGACGGGGAAGCATGCACTTTACCGCTTTTCGGCTTCTCACCGGCTGACGGATGGTGAGGCACGGGCGGCGCCTTTTGCTCGGATGCTTGCTTAGCAGATGCCTGCGAGGACGCTGGCGCGGACTCTGTCTTAGGCGCCGTTTTCTGGCTATCGCTGCTGGCACCCGAGACCTGCATCACCAACACCAGTGAGCCTTTTGAGACTTTATCGCCAACACTGACTTTCAGCTCCGTGACCTTACCCGACTTGGGCGCAGGCACATCCATGGTGGCCTTATCGGTTTCCAATGTAATCAAGCCCTGCTCTGCCTCGATGTCATCGCCTTCAGACACCAGCACCTCGATCACATCAACATTATCTGCATCACCAATATCCGGCACCGTCACTTCAAATGACTCGCTGCCAGCATCCTGTGTGGGTTGCGCCTCATTGGTTTGCGTCGCCTCTGACTGTGCAGCCGGTTGATTCTGCGATGCAGTTTGTAGCAACAAAACCAGTGATCCCTTGGACACCTTGTCCCCATTACTGACTTTAAGCGCTTTTACCACCCCAGCTTGTGGAGCAGGTACGTCCATGGTGGCCTTATCGGTTTCCAATGTAATCAAGCCCTGTTCTGCTTCAATGCTGTCGCCTTCTGCCACCAGCACATCGATTACGTCAACATTCTCTGCATCGCCGATATCCGGCACAGTGACTTCAATCACCTCACCGCTTCCCTCACTGGCAGCGGTTTCCGGAGCCGTTGATTGTTCGGTCGCTTGAGCAGGTGTCTCATCAGGTTGTGGCTTGTCTTCAGCGTCAGAGTCAGCATCAGCCATTTTCATGATCAAGCTACCCTGACTTACTTTATCGCCAACGCTAACCAGAATCTCACCAATATCACCGGCAAACGGCGCGGGGATGTCCATCGAGGCTTTGTCGCTTTCCACAGTAATTAGTGCTTCTTCTGCATCAACCTTGTCACCCACGGCTACACAGATTTCGATAATTTCAACTTCTTCGCCACCAACATCGGGGACTAATACGTCTTTTAAATCAGCCATATTACTTAACTCCTTGTTGGTTATGCGTAAAGCGGGTTAATTTTTTCTGCATCGATGCCATAGTCTTTAATGACCTTGGCTAGCGCTTTGGCGTCAAACTCACCGGCTTTGACCAGTTCATGCAAGGTCGCCACCACCACGAACTGTGCATCAACTTCAAAGTGACGGCGCAAGTTTGCACGACTGTCTGAGCGCCCGAAACCGTCAGTGCCCAGTACTTTATACTGGCCCGGTACGTAAGCACGAACCTGGTCCGCATAGGCTTTGACGTAGTCAGTTGCCGCGATCGTCGGGCCGTCAAAGCCTTGTTCCAATACTTCGGTAATATAGGCCTTGCGAGGGGCTTTTTCCGGCTGCAGCATATTGGCTCGCTCAACGTCTAAACCGTCGCGACTCAATTCGTTGAATGACGTCACACTGTATACTTCACTGCTGATAGCAAAGTCTTCCTGCAGAATTTTCGCCGCTTCACGCACTTGCAGTAAAATCGTGCCTGAACCCAGCAATTTAACTTTTGCTTTGGCTTTCTTGGCTTCCACTGTATCCAGCTTGTAAATGCCCTTGATGATGCCTTCAACACTGTCCTCAGGCATGGCTGGCTGGACATAATTTTCATTCATTACAGTCAGATAGTAGAAAACGTTTTCCTGGTTTTCATACATTCTGCGCATGCCATCCTGAACGATAACTGCGACTTCATAACCATAGGTCGGATCATAGGTGACGCAGTTCGGAATCAGATTCGCTTGCAAATGCGAGTGACCATCCTGATGCTGTAAACCTTCGCCATTAAGCGTAGTACGCCCCGCGGTGCCGCCCACCAGGAAACCGCGACATTGGCTATCCCCTGCAGCCCAGGCCATATCTCCAACGCGTTGGAAACCAAACATCGAGTAGTAGATATAGAAAGGCACCATCGGCTCATCATTGGTCGAGTATGAGGTCCCGGCTGCTAACCAGGACGACATTGCACCCAGCTCGTTGATCCCTTCCTGCAAGACCTGCCCTTTTGTATCCTCACGGTAGTAAGCAACCTGATCCGAGTCCTGTGGTTCGTATTTTTGGCCCTGGCTGGAATAAATACCTACCTGACGGAACAAGCCTTCCATACCAAAGGTACGCGCTTCATCAGGAATGATCGGTACAATGCGTTTGCCAATCTTTTTATCCTTCAACAGCGCGGTCAGTACCCGCACAAAGGCCATAGTGGTCGAAATCTCACGGTCGCCTGAGCCTTTAGTCACAGCTTCAAAGGCTTTTAAATCCGGGGTATCCAGAGTTTGTGTCGTTTGTGCTAAGCGACGAGGCATAAAGCCATGCAAAGCGTCACGGCGTTCCTTGAGATATTTCATCTCGGTGCTGTCGTCATCAAAGCGGAAATAAGGCAAATCTTGCAGTTTTTCGTCGGAGACCGGAATATTGAAACGATCTCGGTAATGTTTAACCGCTTCCATATCCATCTTCTTAACTTGGTGGGCAATATTTTTACCCTCACCAGCACTGCCCATCCCATAACCTTTCACGGTTTTGGCTAAAATCACCTGTGGGCGACCCTTGGTGTTCACTGCACGGTGATACGCTGCATACACTTTTACCGGATCGTGACCGCCACGGTTCAAACGCCAAATGTCCTCATCAGACATATTGGCTACCATTTCTTTCAGTTCAGGGTATTTGCCGAAGAAATTATCCCGGGTGTACTTACCGCCCTTAGCTTTGTAATTCTGGTACTCACCGTCGACCGTTTCATTCATCAGATCTATCAGTTTGCCGGTATTGTCACGGGCAAACAGTGGGTCCCAATAACGGCCCCAAATAACTTTTAATACTTCCCAACCGGCGCCACGGAATGTGCCTTCCAGTTCTTGAATAATTTTTCCGTTACCACGCACCGGACCATCGAGACGTTGCAGGTTACAGTTAATCACAAAGGTAAGATTATCCAGACCTTCGCGACTCGCCAGGCCAATCGCACCCAATGATTCAGGCTCGTCCACTTCGCCGTCACCCATAAAGCACCAGACACGTTGGTCAGAACAATCTTTAATGCCGCGATCGGTCAGGTACTTGAGAAAGCGGGCCAAATAAATCGCCTGCATGGGTCCCAAACCCATAGATACTGTCGGGAACTGCCAGAAGTCAGGCATTAATTTGGGGTGCGGGTAAGACGAAATGCCTTGGCCATCAACTTCCTGACGGAACCCGTCTAATTGTTCCTGAGTCAGGCGGCCCTCAATAAAGGCCCGGGAATAGATACCCGGGGCTACATGCCCCTGAATAAACAGAAAATCGCCGCCATCTTTATCATTAGGTGCGCGGAAAAAATGGTTAAAGCCAACATCATAAAGCATGGCTGAGGACGCAAAACTAGAAATATGCCCACCCAACTCAAGGTTTTTCTTCGACGCGCGTAATACCATCATCAATGCATTCCAGCGGATTGCGCTACGAATACGCGCCTCGATGCTTTGATCACCCGGCATCGTAGGTTCCTGACCGGCAGGAATTGTATTTACATATGCGGTTGTTGCGTCATAGGGTAAATGAGCACCGCTGCGGCGCGCTTTTTCAATCAGGCTTTCCAGCAGAAAATGTGCACGTTCGGGACCCTCTTCATCGAGCACGGCCTCTAACGCGTCTAACCATTCCTGGGTTTCTTGGCTATCCAGGTCTGTTTGCATCATTTCTGACATCTTGCTTTCCTATTCTAATGAATCGTTGCTGGCCTAAAGATAGCTGAATTACAGCGAAAATCCCGTGGCCAACGGCTTGTTCTGTTATACCTCGATCCTGCG
>CAXQZJ010000151.1:0-5702 GCA_964228145.1 Alteromonadaceae bacterium
GGTACATCCGCTAGAAAACCTGGCCAGCCAGCCCAGTTTAAGTAATGACAAAATTTTGTTGCCGAATCAGATATTCAGCGACAGAGCTAATTCAAAGGGATACAACTTGAATATCGAATCTCATAACAAACCGTTTTTCGACGCGGTCCGGCAACAGGCGAAAAACACCTGGCAAGGTGCGCCAATTATTGAAGGTGAACTGCATAAACAAGGTCAGGCTCATGCAGTAACATCACCACAAAACCGTGCTCATCAGGTTGGCCAAATTCACTTTGCCGACCAAGCTTTAACGGAGAAAGCCATTGCCAGTGCCTACAGCGCTTTCCCAGGGTGGCGAACAAGCAGCGTTGAAAGTCGTGCGCAAATGCTCGAAAAAGCCGCTGATCTGATGCAACAACACGAACACGAATTGATCGCTTTGTGTACCATGGAAGCGGGGAAATCGGTTCAGGATGGCATAGATGAAGTGCGCGAAGCCGTGGATTTCTTGCGTTATTATGCCAATCAAGCCAGAGAGCTGTTTGCTTATGAGGGTCCGCTTCCGGGGCCAACCGGCGAGCGCAACGAATTGTTTGTTCAGGGTAAAGGCGTATTCGCCTGTATCAGTCCCTGGAATTTCCCGTTAGCTATCTTTACCGGTCAGGTTGCCGCCGCACTGGTAACAGGCAATACGGTCGTTGCTAAGCCTGCTGAACAAACCTGTCTTACAGCGTTTCGTGCCATTCAGCTGATGCACGAGGCAGGCGTACCTACCAACGTACTGCATTTGCTTCCGGGTGAAGGGAAAGTCGTTGGCGCAGCCCTGTCTGCTGACGAGCGCATTGCCGGCGTGTGTTTTACCGGCTCTACTGCCACCGCAAGGCATATCAATATATCTTTGGCACAACGCCAAGGCGCAATTGCGACGCTTATCGCCGAAACAGGTGGCCAAAATGCCATGATTGTTGACAGCACTGCGTTACCAGAGCAAGTCGTCACAGACGTGGTGGATTCAGCATTTACCAGTGCCGGGCAACGGTGCTCAGCGCTTCGCGTTTTATACATTCAGCAAGATGTCGCCGACCGGGTGATTGATCTGTTGAAAGGCGCAATGGCGGAACTCACTGTTGGCGACCCGATCGATTATAAAACTGACGTAGGTCCGGTGATCGATGAAAACGCGCAACAACAGTTACAACAACACATTGCTAACATGTCGGAACAAGGTCAGCTTATCGCTCAGGTGCCATTGGCTGACGCTCACCAACAGGGCAGTTTTGTCCCCCCGACGGCTGTTGAAATTGATGCCATTGACCAACTGGAAAAAGAACATTTCGGGCCGATCTTGCACGTCATTCGATACGCAGCGAAAGATCTGGAAAAGGTCCTTGATAACATCAACAACACCGGCTTTGGATTAACCTTGGGTGTGCATACCCGCAACGAATCTTTGGCCATGTATATTGCTGACCGGGTAAATGTCGGTAACGTGTATATCAACCGCAACCAAATCGGAGCTGTGGTTGGCGTTCAGCCCTTCGGTGGTCAGGGCTTGTCCGGCACAGGTCCTAAGGCAGGCGGACCTCACTACCTGACCCGCTTTGTCACCGAGAAAACCCGAACCAACAACATTACAGCGATAGGTGGCAACGCGACCTTGCTAAGCTTAAGTGACTAACAAAAGGATTTGATTGAATGGCAGGTAGCAGTTTACTTACCCTGTTAGATGACATCGCCAGTGTGCTTGACGACGTGGCGGTGCTGAGCAAGGTTGCAGCCAAGAAAACCGCCGGTGTGCTGGGCGATGATTTGGCCCTTAATGCTCAGCAGGTCAGCGGTGTGCGGGCGGACCGGGAGTTACCCGTTGTCTGGGCGGTTGCCAGGGGCTCCTTGCTTAACAAGGTGATCTTGGTGCCTGTTGCGCTGCTATTGAGCTACTTTTTGCCACAAGCCATCACACCGCTATTGGTGCTTGGTGGCTTATTCCTGTGTTTCGAGGGTGTCGAGAAAGTTGTCCATAGCCTTACCAGCAGCAAGCACAGCAAGGAGCATCAACAAGAAGTTAAAGCCTTATCTGATCCGAACTTTGATCTGGTCGCATTTGAGCGGAAAAAAATAAAAGGTGCTATTCGCACTGACTTTATCCTATCCGCTGAAATCATCGTTATTGCGCTAGGCTCTTTTGGCGAGGCGAGTTTTACCACCACAGCGATAGCACTGTCAGTGATTGCTTTATGCATGACCATAGGCGTGTACGGTTTGGTTGCACTGATCGTTAAGTTAGATGATATGGGTTTGGCATTGGTGCAGAAACATCAGCCTGACGGACATCCGTTGGCGGTTAAATTTGGTCAGGGCCTGCTGGCCTTCGCCCCGATGTTGATGAAGTTCCTGAGTGTAGCCGGCACGATTGCCATGTTTTTAGTTGGCGGCGGAATACTGGTACATGCCTTTCCGGTCCTGCACCATTGGTTACCTGACATGAGCGGCGTGCTACAAGTTTTGGCCGATGTCGGTATCAACCTAGTGATAGGCGCAATCAGTGGCGCTATTGTGCTCGCTGGCGTCAGCTTGGTTAAGCGCGCCTTGGGTAAGTAAATTTAGACTTTACCCAGGGCGATAAGTGACAACCAGCTAGAAACTGGCATGATGGCATTCAGGTTCAAGATTTAAGGATAGCCAGCTATGTTATTCAGTTTACTTCTGACCACACAGCTTGTCAGTGCCACCCCCTGCTTACAAGTGCCGGAAAAAGAATGGCAGACGCTGCGTGAGCAACTCCCTGAGGCCCAAAGCGTCACTCCGGCTCTGATCAACACCCTATACACCTGCCTTGCATCGTCAGATCCGCGGTTGAGGGATCAAACCGGCTATCAACTGTTTTCTGATCTGTTGCGCGAGGACCGAGTGCCGGCGACCGAACGTCAGGCCCTATGGCACAGACTTAACCGGGACATCAATAATCAAGTCAATGACCCCCTGCAGGTGTTTTTACCCTTTGCCATTTTGGTGTACGTCGAGGTACTGCGCACAGACCGAATCACCCCTTGGATGACGTTTACACAACGCCAGGATAGCGTCGACACCCTGGTAAAAGCGATAAAAGCTACTGATGACTACCGGGGCTTCAGTCAGGATGTAGGCTGGCGTCATCAAATTGCCCATCTTAGTGACGCAGTGTTGCAAATGGCGGTGAACGACAAGATTTCAAGCGCACAAAAAAAGCAATTGGCGCGTGCCATCATGAGTCAAATATCGCCCTCCAGCCATGCTTATATTCACGGAGAATCGTCGCGTATGGCCAGGGCGGTAGGCTTCTTAATGCTGGATCCGGACTTAACTGAAGCATTCTGGTCAGCCAGTTTCCTGCTCCTTAGCGAGCCAAAATCTGTCACGGATTGGGACAAGGTGTTTAACCACGAGGCAGGCTTAAACGAGCGACACAATCTACGTTTGTTTTTGTATGAATTACTGGCCTTGTTAGCGCTCACCGAACAACCGCATGTGGTGCCGTTACGCCAACTTGCGCAAAATCTGCTAAAGCAGCTATAAAAAAGGCGTCCAGAGGACGCCTGTTTAAGATACTGATTTTTTACAAGGCCTTTGCCGCTGCAACGATAGCATCTACCGTAAAGCCAAAGTGCTTCATAAGATCACCACCAGGCGCTGATTCGCCGAAGCTCGTCATGCCGATAATTCGCCCTTCAAAGCCGACATATTTGTACCAAAAATCGCTGTGAGCGGCTTCAACTGCTACGCGCTTTTTGACCGTGGCTGGCAATACCGACTCTTTGTATTCCGCACTTTGCAGATCGAACACATTGGTACTTGGCATAGACACAACACGGGTATTGATACCGTCTGCGTTAAGCTGTGCTGCAGCTTTAACACTGATATCCACCTCAGAGCCAGTCGCAATTAAGATAACGTCAGGCTGGCCATCACTGTCAACCAGTACATAACCCCCTTTAGCAATATCGCTCACTTGCTGTTCACTGCGGGATTGAGCAGGCAATCCCTGACGGCTGAACACCAGCGACGTCGGCCCTTGCTGATACTGCAACGCAGCTTTCCACGCTACTGCCGATTCAGTGGCATCTGCCGGTCGCCAAGTCTGCATTTTGGGCGTACCACGTAAGTTGGGTAATTGTTCAACTGGCTGGTGGGTCGGACCATCCTCGCCCTGGCCAATCGAGTCGTGGGTGTAAACGAAAATATTAGGAATACCCATCAGCGCTGACATGCGCACGGCATTTCGCGCGTATTCCATAAACATCAGGAAGGTCGCACCATAAGGACGGAAGCCACCGTGTAAACCGATGCCGTTCATGATCGCACTCATTCCAAATTCACGCACACCATAATAGATATAATTGCCGCTGGCGTCCTCGGCAGTCAGACCTTTCGAACCCGACCAAAGGGTTAAATTCGAGCCCGCCAAATCTGCTGAGCCACCAAGCAATTCAGGTAGCATGGGTGCAAAGGCTTCAATCGTATTTTGTGACGCTTTTCGACTGGCAATGCCTTCTGCTTTTGCTTGAACGTCACGGATGTATGCGTCGGCCTTGCTATCAAAGTCCGCCGGTAACTCTCCCGCCATACGGCGTTGATATTCTGCAGCGAGCTTTGGATATTCAGCCTGATAAGCATCGAACTTGGCCTGCCATTGCAGCTCTTTACCGACACCTTTTTCATTCGCATCCCAGCCAGCGTAAACGTCTGCCGGAATCTCAAACGGTGCGTGCGGCCAGTTCAGGAATTCACGGGCAGCGGCGATTTCCTCGTCGCCTAATGGCGCACCGTGGCAATCATGACTGCCGGACTTATTCGGCGAGCCGAAACCAATAATGGTTTTACAGCATATTAGCGTAGGTTTGCTGGTTTCCTGTTTCGCTTGCTCAATGGCATTTTTAATCGCTTCCGGATCATGGCCATCAACATCAGCGATAACGTGCCAACCATAGGACTCAAAACGCTTCGGCGTATCATCGGTAAACCAGCCTTCAACATGACCATCAATGGAAATGCCATTGTCGTCCCAAAAAGCCACTAACTTGCCCAGTCCTAAGGTACCAGCCAAAGAGCACGCCTCGTGGGATACACCCTCCATTAGACAGCCATCACCAAGGAAGCAATAGGTAAAGTGATCAACGATGTCATGACCTGGTTTGTTAAACTGTGCCGCCAAGGCCTTTTCAGCAATCGCCATGCCTACGGCGTTAGTGATGCCCTGACCCAGTGGCCCGGTGGTGGTTTCAACACCCGGGGTATAGCCATATTCAGGATGGCCCGGAGTTTTAGAGTGTAACTGACGGAAATTCTGCAATTCTTCAATCGGCAAGTCGTAACCGCTCAAATGCAGCAAAGAATAAATCAGCATAGATCCATGACCGTTGGACAACACAAACCGGTCGCGATTGTCCCAATCCGGGTTAGCGGGATTGTGATTTAAAAAGTCACACCATAACACCTGCGCGATGTCAGCCATTCCCATCGGGGCACCCGGGTGACCGGATTTGGCTTTTTGCACCGCGTCCATACTCAATGCGCGAATAGCATTGGCTAATTCTTGACGTGTCGGCATAGCGTCTCCTGTATTGATCGTGCCGAAAAAACTGGCTGACATTCTGACCCAGCCACCGCGACCTTGCAAACCCTAGATAGGACAAAAAGGCGTATATCAAGCCTTATGCTGAGTATTTCGCCAATTAATATCGCAGCAG
>CAXQZJ010000152.1:0-11818 GCA_964228145.1 Alteromonadaceae bacterium
GATTCAGCATCCATAGAGTTACTAGTTTCTGGTCGCGCCGCGTAGGTCGGACTGCCTTAGCTCGTAGGCCGGAATGACACATGACAGTGAATTCGAAGTCGAGTTCTGATTGGATACAGTGAATTTTTTCAAAGACATAAAAAAACGGGAGGCATCCGGCCTCCCGTTTTCAGAAAATAAGAACTTAAGGTCGACTTAAAAAAATATTAAGCCAGGGCGCCTTTAGCGGCTTCTACAAGCGCACTAAATGCAGTTTTGTCATGTACCGCGATGTCGGCAAGGATCTTACGATCGATTTCGACAGAGGCTTTCTTCAGACCGTTGATGAAGCGGCTGTAAGACATGCCATTTTGACGCGCAGCAGCGTTGATACGTGCAATCCACAGTTGACGGAATTGACGCTTACGCTGACGACGGTCGCGATATGCATATTGACCAGCTTTAGTTACTGCTTGTACCGCTACGCGATATACGCGAGAACGAGCACCGTAATAACCTTTAGCTTGCTTTAATACTTTTTTGTGACGAGCACGTGCGATAGTACCGCGTTTTACTCTTGCCATTGTTCAGTCTCCTCTCGTTTAAGCGTACGGCATCATGCGTTGGATCAACGCAGTATCCGCATCATGTGCCAATTTCTTGCCACGCAAGTGACGTTTACGCTTAGAACTCTTCTTGGTCAGGATGTGACGCAAGTGAGACTGCTTGGTCTTAAAGCGGCCAGAAGCTGTTTTCTTGAAACGCTTCGCGGCACCGCTGTTTGTTTTCATTTTAGGCATTGCTAAAACTCCGCATTTTAAAATCGGACTTTGTCCGGTTATATATACAAGGCAATAAGGTGAGCGGTGATGAATCGCTACTTGTAGACCTTAGTTACCGCTTAGTTGGGGCAAGCACCATGATCATCTGGCGGCCTTCCACTTTACGTGGGAAAGACTCGCAAGTGGCAATATCTTCTAACTCGGTTTTAATCCGGTTTAGCAATTCAATGCCGATCTCTTGGTGGGCCATTTCACGTCCGCGGAAACGGATTGTGACTTTGGCCTTATCACCCCCTTCAAGAAAGCGACGCAGGTTGCGCAGTTTTACCTGGTAATCGCCTTCATCAGTGCCAGGGCGGAATTTCACCTCCTTGACCTGAATTTGCTTTTGCTTTTTCTTCTGCTCTTTTTGAGCTTTGCTCTTCTCGAACAGGAATTTGCCATAGTCCATGACTTTGCATACCGGTGGGGCAGCATTGGGGCTGATTTCAACCAAATCCATGTTGGCTTCTTCTGCCGCGCTCATTGCTTCATTCAGGCTAACTACGCCTTTCTGCTCACCGTCCGCTCCAATCAATCGAACTTCACGCGCATCAATTTCTTCGTTGATACGGGCCTTGTCACCCGACTGGCCTCTGTTGCTCGCGCTTTTAATAGGCTATTCCTCCAAGATAATTAATCGATAATTCGGGTTGTTGCTTTTTCGCTAAACAGGTTCAGCACCTCTTCAATGCTAAACTTACCCAAATCTTCACCGCGTCGCGTACGTACCGCGACTTGCCCTGCTGCCATTTCCTGATCACCAACAACCAGCATAAATGGAACACGGCGTAATGTGTGCTCGCGGATTTTAAAGCCTATCTTCTCATTTCTCAAGTCACACTTCGCTCTAAAGCCGGCATCCCGTAAAGTTTTTTCTACTTTTTGCGCATATTCGGCCTGATTATCGGTGATATTGACGATCACAGCTTGCTGAGGTGATAACCAAAATGGGAAGAATCCAGCGTATTCTTCGGTCAGTATGCCGATGAAACGTTCCAGCGAGCCAAGAATCGCACGGTGGATCATCACCGGCACTTTACGTTCGCCATCTTCAGCAACGTAGGTTGAACCCAAACGGTTTGGCATGGAGAAATCCAGCTGTACCGTACCGCACTGCCAGGCCCTGTCTAAGCAGTCATGCAGGGTAAATTCAATTTTCGGCCCATAGAAGGCCCCCTCGCCCGGCAAATATTGAAACTCAATACCTTTGCTGGTTAAGGATTCCGCCAAGGCAGCTTCAGCTTTATCCCAGATTTCATCACTGCCTACGCGTTTTTCAGGACGGGTAGAGAGTTTTACCACAATCTTATCAAAACCAAAGGTTTTATAGACGTCGTAAACCATGTCGATGCAGCTGCCGACTTCATCAAGGATTTGCTCTTCAGTACAGAAAACGTGTGCATCATCCTGGGTAAAGCCGCGCACCCGCATTAATCCATGCAAAGCGCCGCTGGGCTCATTACGGTGGCAACAACCAAACTCGGCCATACGCAAGGGTAAATCACGGTAAGACTTCAGGCCCTGATTAAAAATTTGTACATGGCCAGGACAGTTCATCGGCTTAATCGCATATTCACGCTTTTCCGATTCGGTGGTGAACATATTTTCTGCGTACTTATCCCAATGCCCGGACTTTTCCCACAACGAGCGGTCCATCATCAAGGGACCTTTTACCTCGTCGTAGTCATACTCGTGGAGCTTTTTACGCACAAACTTTTCAAGCTCGGTGTAAATAGTCCAGCCATCGTTGTGCCAAAACACCATGCCCGGTGCTTCTTCCTGCCAGTGGAACAAATCTAATGCTTTACCGATACGGCGATGATCACGCTTTTCTGCCTCTTCAAGACGTTGCAAATAAGCTTTTAACTGCTTTTTATCTGCCCACGCAGTACCGTAAATGCGTTGCAACATTTTATTGTCACTGTTACCGCGCCAGTAGGCACCGGCCACTTTCATGATTTTAAAGTGCTGACAAAACTTCATGGAAGGAACGTGAGGTCCCCGACACATGTCGACGTATTCTTGATGGTGATACAAGCCTGGACGGTCACCTTTACTGATGTTTTCATCCAAAATTTCCATCTTGTAGGTTTCACCACGCGCTTCGAACGTATCACGAGCTTCTTGCCAGCTGACTTTCTTTTTAACCACCTCATAGCTGGTTTTGGCTAATTCTTGCATACGCTTTTCCAGCGCATCCAAATCTTCCTGACTTAACGGTCGATCGATATCCACGTCATAATAAAAACCGTTATCGATGGTCGGGCCGATCGCCATTTTGGTATCGGGCCACAGCTGTTTAATTGCATGACCAATCAAGTGAGCACAAGAGTGACGGATGATTTCTAATCCTTCATCGTCGCGCGCGGTGATAATTTGAATCGCAGCATCTTGCTCTACCAAATCACAAGCATCAACAAGTTCTCCGTTGATTTTACCGGCGATGGTTGCTTTGGCTAAACCCGGACCGATATCGTTAGCGATATCCATGATAGAAACGGCGTTTTCAAATTGGCGCTGACTGCCGTCAGGAAGTGTAATTACAGGCATGAGTTGTCCTATCCAGTGGTGACACAAACCAAGTGCCACATGCTTTAAAAGAATGAAAAAGCACCCGCGCGGGGTGCCATTTCGCCGGCCGTTACGTTCAGCCGGATCGTATGATGGCGCAACTATACCAAGGGGTAATGGCAAAACCAATCATACCGGGCATTAAAACAGGCTATTCAGGCAAGTTTTTAACAAGGTTATCGCAATCATCACTATACTTTTGGGAGTGGCAGTCGCTGCTCACCGTATGATGAACTGTATTTGATTCACGCTACGGGGGACTAAACCGGAGTCAAAACATGTGGCAAAGCATTCAAATGCAACTCGATAATGCCCTTAACAATACAGCGGAATGGTCAGCGCCCGAACGTGTTTGTGCAGGAGATATTGCTCACTTTCGGTTATCCAACCGACAAGCGAGTTATTTTATCAAGGTTGCCGAACGCCGCCATCTGGCGCGCTTTGAAACGGAGCAAGCCGGCCTGCAGTTATTAGCGCACAGCCAATTCACGGTTCCCGAGGTGATAATAACCGGAGTCACTGGCAAGCGCAGTTTTATTGCGATGCAGTGGTTAACCATTTCGCAACAAGGTGACTGGTTTGATTATGGGCAAAAATTGGCCGAGCTTCATCATACTCAACAGGCCGGTCAATATGGCTGGGATCATGACAACTTCATTGGTGCTACACCTCAACAAAATAGCTGGCAAAATAACTGGTCAGTGTTTTTTGCTGAACAACGGGTCGGTATGTTACTGCAATATTTGGCCGAGCGGGGTCATTGGCAACAGGATATTGACCCAGTCGTGGACAATATAAAACGGTTATTAGCAGGCCATAAGCCTGTCGCCAGCCTGCTCCATGGCGACTTGTGGTCTGGCAATGCGGGCTTTGTGGACACCCTGCCCTGCTTATATGATCCTGCATGCTATTACGGCGACCGGGAAACTGATCTTGCCATGTCACAGCTGTTTGGTGGTTTTCCCAATGCATTTTATCAAGGCTACCAAAACCGCTGGCCGCTGGAGGACAACTATCAATGGCGAAAGCCCGTGTATCAACTCTACCACTTACTTAATCACTGGCTGTTGTTCGGCGACAGCTACCAAGCAGCATCCAAACAACTTTTAAAAGAAATTTCGACGGTCTGAATTGTGGTTTATTGCGTACAGTCGGTACAATCTTCTAAAAATAATTCAGGGATACCCCATGCTAGATCTTCACGGCAAAACCATTTTAATCACCGGCGCTGCCAAACGACTTGGCCGTGCCAGCGCTGCGCTACTGCATAGTCAGGGTGCAAACATTGTGGTGCATTGCAACCATTCTCACCAACAAGCCCTGGAGTTTGCGGCATCACTGAACGCCGCCCGCCCCGGCTCAGCAGCGGTAATCAAAGGTGATTTAACCAACCCTGCCATTATCAATGAACTGGCCGAAGAGGCAGTCGCTTGTTTCGGCCAGCTATTTGGCCTGGTTAACAATGCTTCAACCTTTTACCCGAAAGATATCGGTGATTACGATCAAGGCGACTGGCAGTCACTGGTAGGTAGCAATATGCAAGGGCCGTTTTTACTCAGTCAGGCCCTGGCTCCGGCGCTTAGCAGCACCAAAGGCATGATCATTAATATGATTGATATTCACGCCGAACGGCCGCTCAAAGGCCATACCCTGTATTGCATGGCTAAAGCAGGGTTGGCAATGATGACCAAATCACTGGTACTTGAGTTGGCACCAAATGTGCGAGTAAACGGTATCGCACCCGGTGCAATCCTCTGGCCGGAACAAGGCATGCCAGAAGATGTCAAACAACAAATACTCGACAGTGTTCCCCTACAACGACTTGGACGCGAAGAGGACATTGCAGAAGCTGTGAGCTTTCTTGTCCGCGCAGAGTACGTGAACGGCCAGATTCTGGCAGTAGATGGGGGACGCTCACTTAATTAGGAGAGCGCAATGAGCTTGCCCAGTAAAACCATAACCTGCCCCTTTTGCGGCCATCCCATGCATGTGCAGATAGATGACAGTAATGGCGATCAGGACTATATCGAAGATTGCACCAATTGTTGTCATCCAATTCATTTCAAAATTCACAGAGATGAAGTGCACAACAAGGTTCAGCTCATTGTGAGCTCAGATGACGAGCAGCTTTATTAAATTAGCGGGCACATTAGGCTGTGCCCTGTTTTTACTTGTAAGTTGCGGCAAGTCTCCGGATAGTGTCCACCAGCGTTATGAACAACGCTTGGCAGAAGTCATGTCACTTGACTATCCAGCCCCGAGGCTGATGCCGCCGCCAGTGGCAGCAAAAACATCTGCGCAAATTGAGGCAGATACAACCATCGATTTCACCACATTCTCAAAACTTAAGCAGTGTCACGTGCAGACGCTGGTAGCAGAGCGTAATACCGTGAGTGGAAAAGTTCAGGCCCCATCCCAGCGGCTAATCTATGACCGACGGTTTTTACAAGCGCTTCAACAATGTTTAACCACTGCAAACGAGCCAGACTGGCAACAGCAGTTACAAAACTGGATTAGCCTTAAACGGCGACATAGTCGACAAACCCTCGCTCGCGTGTTCGACAACAGCGAAGAGTTTAAACAAGCCTGGCTAGCCAGCAGCAAAACTATCGACATAAACAATGACTATGCTGCAAGTATTCTAGCTCTGAATTATTTGCACCAACTTATCCTCAAACCAGATACCGTACCCAACTCCGCCGAGTTGGAAAACCATCTCAGTGCTATCGCCTCACAGAAATTGTTGGCCCGGTTGCTACACACCTATCATGAGCCCATGCAGCGCTTGGCGCAGCAAACTGACTGGTTAGTAGAGCATCAACAGCACTTCAGATGTAACAACGGCATATTGACCAGCCGCATCAAACAGGCACTGATTGTATTCAGAACCTACTTTATCAAAGACATTCAGGCTACTGGCAGCCATGCCAACGGCGTTTTCTTTAAAGTCACGGCGTTTTTAGAAGAATTAGCCCGCTTGCCTTATCTCCAGCCATGGGTGACTGACAACGTAAATTTACTGCTCAAAACCCAGGCCGAATACCAACAGACGCTGCGACAACACGTGAATTTTTGGCAACAGGTACATCAGCAGTGCAAGGTAAAACCCGGGCAATACTGAGCACCTTGCACATAAAACCATCACTCAGTTAAGAGGACGGTAAAAATGTCTTGCACCCAACGCAGTGCGTCGATAATATACGCCCCGCTTCTTCATGAGGCGTTCAAAATACAGTGCGTCCGTAGCTCAGTTGGTTAGAGCACCACCTTGACATGGTGGGGGTCGGTAGTTCGAGTCTACTCGGACGCACCACTTTTTATCCTTAGTTTCATCATACCCAGTGCTACGCACCACCGCTCTTTATGACCCGTGCCAATGGTCAGTAGTTTGAATCTACCCGGACGCACCACTTTCTTTGTTATTGTTCAATCTAAAACGTTTCGCTAAGCACCAACGTTGCCTATGGCCCATGCCAACCCTGATTATGAGTTAGTTCATGGAAAGCCGGTTGTAGAAAAAAAGCAAATTCAGATAGAAATTAATAAAAACGCCGGAAGAGGCGTTTTCAAATTTGTCATCTTCTTGGCAAGAAGCCATTATGTCTTACATAAATAGCCCAAAACGACACAAAAAAAGCGCACATGTGTGCGCCTAAATGCCAGAGGAGACCAGCTTAAAATTGGTAGTTAAGTTTTACGTAGTAATAACCACCGCTGATGCCGAAGACAGAATGGTTGTCATACGGGGTTCCACGGTCAACAAACGCTTGACGACGCGGTGGTGGGTACTCATTTGCAAGGTTTCGTGCACCGATTGCAATTGAGATGTCGTCAAAACCGCGATAGGTCACTTCTGCGTCAAAGATGAATTCAGCATCTCGAGTTTTGATATAGTCTCGATCTACGCGAGTCCACTCGCCGAAATATGTCGCTCTGAGCATAAAGTCGAAATCAGTGATGCGATGGGTCGCGGTAAAGTTACCTCTCCACGCCGGGATACCGTCTTCAAATTCCAACACCTTATCTTCAGTGAAGACCCCTTCTGGATCACTACGAAGAATTTGCTCGTTATAACTCAGTGCGGCACTGAAATCGGTTGAAACGTTGGCATCATCATGTTCCATACGATAAGTCGCAACTAAATCTGCGCCTCTGACGCGAGTATCAAGTTCGTTTTGGAAAAATCTAACAGTTTGAACGTTTGCCCCATTGGTAAAGCCAATCGCATCAAGTTGTTGACGTTGCGCTTCAGTGGTATCAATTTGTTCAGACAGTAACAAACGGCCGTCCACATCGATTTGGTAAAAATCAAGCGTTGCCGAGAAGTTCTGTTTCGTCACCACGAACCCACCAGAAATACTTGATGAAGTTTCTGCCTCCAAACCCTCAGAGCCGAATATACGTGACGCTTCCGATCCAGGCACCAAAACGGCATCAAGGATAAAGTCACCGGTGGCGGTAAGCTGTGACGTTTGTGAGGTACCAAACAGTTGGCCTGCTGCTGGTGCTCTGAATCCGCTGTTCATTGCACCCCGGATGGCAAATTCGTCGTTAAAATCATATCGTCCAGCAATCTTGTAACTTAGATTATCTCCAAAGGCTTCATAATCTTCGTAGCGCAATGCCGCTGACATCACCAGTTGGTCGGTAACATCTGCCTCAGCTTCTATATAGCCGGCCCAACTTTTGGTGGCAAAATCACCGGCAATGTTTGGACTATATCCTTGGAATCCATTTGCCCCCACAGGAAGATCAATAAGTGGACCTGCAAGGTAGGAGTCTACGTCACCTGCACCAATGGAGTACTCTTCGTTTCTGTGCATCACGCCACCGAACACGTAGAGGTCACTGGCGAAGCTACTCACCGGAATAGACTTAAATAGCTCCAGGCTGAGTTCATATTCACGCTGTGATAAAGAGCCGGGTTTAAAGCTAGTTGGCGAGTCAACACCCAATGATGCGTTGATAGTATTCCATAAACTGTACTCAATCTTGTTTTTGCCCCAACGGAAAGAAGCATCCCAACCCACTGTGTCTGTCTCAGCCTTACGTACTCCTACGACAGTACTAAAGTCAGTTTGGTCACCACCAAACTGCGGGATATAACCACCGGGATACAGTGCAGTAAGGTCAAACTCCTCAGGGTGCGCTGGTGTGTTGTCGTATTCACTGTCAGCAAAGGTTGAGTGTGCACCCAGACCACCCGCCGCCATTGATTGACGATAGGAAAAACCGACTTCACTTTCAGATTTCATGAAGTTACCAAACAGGTAGGCGTCCATATCCTCTGCAAGATCGACCCCCATGTTCCATACAGTTTTGATCGCATCGTAGGCGGGATCACCGGTGGCCCCAGCATTTAATGGCACATCTGCAACGCCCATTTGCAGCAGCCCCTGAACGCCTAGATGTGTGCCGACACGTTCAGATTCGGTTTGAGTAATGACTTGCCCACTGAGGTTAACAAAGCCCTTATCAGTAAAGGGCAGACCAACATTGCCCTGCACGTCCAACGTACGGCCACCACCGTCAAAATACTCACCAGCTTCAGCAGTTAAGCTACCGCCAGCGTCACTGTTCTTCAATGACATGTTAATTACACCGGCAATAGCGTCAGAGCCGTACTGTGCCGATGCGCCATCTCTTAAAACTTGCACAGACTCAAAAGCAATGGTGGGAATAACATTGAAATCCTGTCCTTGGGAACCTGACGTGGTCGCGTGACCGGTACCAATTTGCACAGTGGAAGAACGATGACGACGTTTGCCATTCATCAATAACAATACATGGTCCGCAGGCGAGCTTCGTAACGTTGCAGGTCTAACAAATGAGGAGCCATCATTTAAAGGTAAACGACGGACATTAAAAGAAGGCACTAAGGTGCGCAGTACATCATTCAGATCGGAATACCCGGTGCTGTCGATCATTTCAGGTCCAATAATATCAACTGGTGCAATACTGTCGGTGTCCGTTCGACCCAGGCGTCGGCTACCGACAATGGATATCAACTCTACATCATCAGTCTGACTACTCGCAGTGGCAGCCGAAGAATTTGTTTCCTGGGCTAACGCTACACTGCCACCTAGCGCTACCAGCGCTGCCGCAAGCGGTGTAAATGTGAACTTTTTCATAACATTTCCCTTTTTTCTTAAAATTTGACGTTACTAAAGCAAACTACCTGAAACCTCAGTAATTTTCCTATAGTAAACTTTTTTAAACTATATTCAAGATGAAAATAAAATGTTTAATTTTTTATTATTTTGTTGCTTTTGAAAGCTAGTGCACTTAATGTTTCCTATAGGAAAGGCAAGGAGATGGACAATGTTTAACCGAAGAAAGTTTTTGCAGGCCAGCGCTGCTGGCCTTATGCTGTATGGCCTGCCACGTGTCGCAATGGGCAATACGGCCAGCGGAGAAAGTAAGCGTTTGGTCTTCGATGCGATGGGTGAACTCAGGCCGACCTATTCACGCGCGTTGTTGACAAAGATTCTGCAAAGCGGACTCAATGCTATTACGGTAACGCTAACTGACCCCAAAGTGTTTGAGCAAGATGCTTATCAGGAAGGGAAACAGGCAGTCCGAGTCCATGACAATTTCATTCAACAGTTTCCCGATTTATTGATAAAAGCAACCTCAATGCGTGATCTTGAACGGGCACGTACAGAGAATAAAATTGCCGTTTTCTATTTATTTCAAAACAGTACCCAATTTGGCCGGAAAATCGAACGGGTCAATGAGTTCTATCAAATGGGGGTCAGAAGCGCGCAACTTACCTATAACTATCAAAACTGGGTAGGTGCGGGTTGCAAAGAAACCAGCGGTTCGGGTCTGACTCACTTCGGTCAGGATGTGGTCACAGCAATGAATAAGCTGGGTATGTTGATTGATCTCTCCCATGCAAATGAACGCACCATGTTAGACGCAATTTCATTCTCTGCTCAGCCGACGATTATTTCGCATACCGCGTGTAGCACTGTCTATACCAATGAAAGAAACACCAGTGACACTGTGTTGAAAGCGCTGGCAAACAGTGGTGGTGTTGTTGGAATTTGCCAAATTCGTCCTTTTCTTACCGACAAAGGTGCCGAGGAGGCCCTGCCGGATTATTTCCGTCATATCGAGCATGCAGTCAAAGTTGCAGGCGTTGAGCATGTTGGCATCGGCAGTGACCGGGACCACCGTGTTATCACCATGACTGACGATTACTTGAAAGAACTAGCTCGGGAAGAAGGGGAAAATTTTGATATCAAAAAATGGCCGTTATTCATCGATGAGCTCAATGGTCCTTCAAGAATGGAGGTCATCGTTGATGGTTTGCAAAAACGTGGATTTGGGTCGTCTGATATCGACAAAATAATGGGCCAGAATATTGCGCGACTTTATCAGCAAGTAATTGGCTAAGAATAACAAATAGTTTTTACATTGTGGGCGATACAAACCGCCCAATTTAAGGAGCAACAATGAAATCGAGAGCTTTACTGAAGTCAACTCTGGTGATGACTATCTTCCTGTCTTCTGCAGCTTGCAGCACCGGCAATCTGGAAGATGAAGCCCAGCAAGCAACGGTGGCACAGACCGCTCAGGCGACATCACTGTTAGGTGAGCCTCTATACGCCTCAGCACCTTCTCAGTCAGCATTGGAAAAATTTGAAGAGGCCAAAAAAGTCTATAATCAATCGCCCAATGACCCTGATGCACTTATTTGGTATGGGCGACGGGCTGCCTATCTTGGTGACTACACGCAAGCGATTGATATTTTTTCGATGGGCGTGGAACAATTCCCAAATGATTTCCGGATGTTGCGTCATCGAGGTCATCGCTACATTTCTACCCGACAGTTCGATAAAGCCTTGTCTGATTTTTCCAAAGCCACCGAGTTAATGCTTGGTGTACCTGACAAAACTGAGCCTGATGGGTTACCGAACGCGATGAATATCCCATTAACAACCACCCAAGGAAATATTCGCTATCACCTTGCCCTCACCTACTATCTGCTGCACGACTTCGAAAACGCCAGTCGCATTTTTGCAGAAGACCTGAAACACTCGACTAACGACGATGGTATTGTGGCTTCAACCCATTGGCTGTACATGTCGCTACGTCGTCAAGGTAAAGTTGAACAAGCCAATGCATTGCTTGAGCCAATTACTGAAGACATGAATATCATTGAAAATTATGCATATCACCGAGCATGCTTGTTCTACAAAGGAATCGTTTCAGAACAAGACATTTTTGCCAATGATATCCAGGGACCAGGCAATGCCGGCCTTATTTATGGTCTTGCAAATTGGCACTTGTATGAGGGTAATGAAGAAAAGGCCAGGCAAATTATGTCTGATCTGGTCGATGGTCAGGGATGGGCTGCATTTGGCTATATTGCCGCAGAAGCTGACCTGGTTGAACTGCAAAAATAGCAATCAAAAGCATCACACTACACTCACTTC
>CAXQZJ010000153.1:0-6896 GCA_964228145.1 Alteromonadaceae bacterium
AAATGTTCGGCTATAGCTTTGGCGCCATAACGCTCTGTTGCGTGGTGTCCGGCGGCGATAAAATGAATCCCGGCTTCCCGGGCAATGTGAATCGTCTGCTCCGACACTTCACCGGTAAAGAACAAATCGACTCCTTCACTCACGGCCTGTTCAATAAAGTTTTGCCCGCCACCAGAGCACCAGGCCAAGGTGTTGACCGGCTTATCTCCAACCGATTCCAGCAACACGGGACGGTTGAGCCTGGCGGACATCTTATCTGCAAATGCTTGAGCAGATTGAGCACAAGCCAGCTTACCTTTTTTTAATACTCCTGCTGGCTTTACCTCCGCATCACCGGTTACTTCTATGTCCAGCAGCGCCGCCAACTGTGCGTTATTGCCTAATTCAGGATGTACGTCCAATGGCAGATGATAAGCGTAAAGATTAATGTCATTGCGCAACAAAGTCTGAATACGTTTCTTCTTCATGCCTTTAATTTGCGGATTTTCTCCTTTCCAGAAATAACCATGATGAACAAATATGGCATCGGCGCCTTGCTCTACAGCAGAGTCTAACAACGCTTGTGAAGCGGTAACACCACAAACAATCGACTTAACTTCACTGCGGCCCTCAATCTGCAGACCATTGGGTGAATAATCCTGAATCGTTGCTGACGACAAAAGTTGATCCAGATAGTTTTCCAATGAAAAGTTGTTCATAAATTCCTCATTTTACTGCAATTTGGCCACATATTAGACATTCGATGAAAAAGCTTGTATAAATTTGACTCACTTTTTTGACACCCTACAAGGTAGTTAGCGTAAATGAGCAAATTAGATAAAGACCAGGTGATCGAGAAGTTTACCAAAGCCTATCAGGCAGCCAATGGTAAAGCACCTGAAATCGAAGCGAAAGGCGGTTGGTATTCAGTTGATGGCGGCAAAAACATGCGTCTCGCCCAGCTCGACGAAATGGCCGACGAATTGGCTGGCGGCAGCACCGCGGCTAAAGACGAAAAACCAGCAGCCAAAAAGACTGCCGATAAAAAGCCGGCAGCCAAGAAAGCGGCTAAGCCTAAGGCGTCGAAAAAAGCCAAGTCTAACTTTTCTGTAAAAGAATACTGGGCGCAACAACTCGCGGAAAAAGGCCAGCAAGGTCGACTACCACGTTAATTGTCGGTTGTGCACCCGATCCAGTCAGCCTCCACCCGGGGGCTGATTTAGTTTTAACTACCTAAGCAGCTCTCCGTCGCTTTTCCGTGTATAGCCGAGAATCCGTCTCCATTTCGATTGTGTTCCAGACGTGATCCGGAATCCATCAGAAAGCCTACTACATACGATGACACATGGATTCCGTGTCTTTGCACGGAATGACAATTAAATTTAATGTCGTCACTCCGGACTTGATCCGGAGTCCATCAAAAAGCCTACTACATACGATGACACATGGATTCCGTGTCGGGCCGCGTAGGCTCAGGCACTACCCTACCTCGTCATGCTGAACTTGATTCAGCATCCATTGAGTAGACTCCGAATCAACAAACTTTGATGGATTCCGTGTCGTTGCACGGAATGACAGAAAGATTATTTCCAAATTGAGTGGGGCCGCGTAGGCCGAAGTAAGTTATTGATTTTGTTCTGAGATATTTGATAGAGAAATACAGCAAACAGCGCCTCTAATGTGAGGCTATACAAAAAAGCCAGCATCGAATTGCTGGCTTTTTAAGTTTACTCGGGTTTTGCGTTTTCAACCCGACTTTTGAGCTTTTGACCTGGGCGAAAGGTGACTACCCTTCTGGCCTTGATGGGTATATCTTCGCCGGTTTTTGGATTTCGCCCCGGACGTTCATTTTTTGTCCGCAAATCGAAATTTCCAAACCCCGACAGCTTTACCTGTTCACCGGCCTCCAGAGCCGCCCGGATTTCTTCAAAAAACGCTTCTACCAAATCCTTTGCGTCGCGTTTGTTGATTCCGAGTTTTTCAAACAAGTGTTCAGCCATATCGGCTTTGGTCAACGCCATAAACTTATTCCCTCAATGATGCATCAAATTGCTGTTTCAGTTGCGCCACGATGTCATTAACGATGGATTGAATCTGCTGCTCTTCCAATGTTTTCTCATTAGATTGCAGCGTTAAAGAGATTGCCAGACTTTTCGAACCCGGTTCAATCCCCTGTCCACGATATACGTCGAACAAGTTTAGGCCAACTAGTTGATTTCCGCCAAATTTTTCAATGGTGTACAGAATATCACCAACTGCAACGCTTTCGTCAACCACTATCGCAATATCACGGCGATTTGACGGGAATTTCGATATCTCCGCCGCCTGAGGCAAGGTACGTTGTGAAATTGCATTCAGATTCAATTCAAATGCAACCACACGTCCAGAGGTACCTAACAGCTTTTCAAACTGTGGGTGGATGGTCCCGACGTAACCGACAAGCTTATCTCCCTGGTAAATCACCGCGGTTTGCCCGGGGTGCAGTGCACTGTGTTCACTTCGTTCAAAACGGAACGAAGCCAACGACGCGGTTTGCGCCAGAATTGCCTCAACATCCGCCTTGGCATCGAAGAAATCGACGCTGGTGTCTTTGCTATCCCAGTGCTCAGCATGACGGTTACCACTGATCACCCCGGCTATCATAGGCTCCTGGCGGATACCATTTTCAGCATCTTGATCAGGGATAAAACGTAAACCGGTTTCAAACAAACGAACACGCCCCTGCTGACGCTTTTGGTTATAGGCAATCAAGGGGAGTAAACCGCTCCATAAGCTGACTCGCATGACTGACATGTCAGCAGAAATCGGGTGCGGTAAGACCAGGTTTTGTTGTTCAGGGAACAAGGCCGACTGGATTTTAGGGTCAACAAAAGAATAGCTGATCGCTTCTTGGTAACCACGCTGAATTAAGGCTTGCTTGAAGACGCTGGCAGGAATTGCAGATTCCTGTTTATTTAGCATCGACAGCGACGCCTGAGGCGCCACATCCGGAATGTTGTTGTATCCGTGAATGCGCGCAACCTCTTCAATCAGATCTTCCTCGATACTGATATCAAAGCGATAACCGGGCACCTTGGCCTTCCACTCGTCATCGCTTACCTCGACGTCCAAGCCCAGACGCTGCAGCATTTCAGTAACTTTATCACTCTCGATATCAATACCGAGTAAGCGGGTTAACCGGGACTTGCGTAACGTGACTTCTCTGGCCGCAGGTAAATGTTGTTGTGACACAGCTTCAACTACAGGACCAGCCTGACCACCAACAATGTCCAATAGCAAAGCAGTGGCTCGTTCCATCGCATCACGCTGCAATTCTGGATCTACGCCGCGCTCATAACGATGGGAGGCATCTGTGTGCAAACCATATTGCCGGGCACGACCTGTTATAGCCAATGGCGCAAAAAACGCGCTCTCAAGCAATATATCGTTAGTTTTTTCCGTTACACCGGAATCAAGCCCACCGAAAATACCGGCCATCGCCAACGCTTTTTGCTGATCAGCAATCACTAGCGTGTTGTCTTGAAGCTCAACTTCTGACTCATCGAGTAAGGTCAGTTTCTCACCCGGGTTGGCCAAACGTACCTGAATACCGCCTTGTATACTGTTTAAATCAAAGGCATGCATCGGATGACCCAATTCCAGTAATACATAGTTGGTGACGTCAACAACAGGGTCAATGCTACGAACACCACTACGGCGTAACTTTTCTACCATCCACAACGGGGTTTTCGCATCGACATTGATGTTTTTGATAATACGGCCTAAGTAGCGTGGGCATGCCTCTGGCGCAACCAGATTAATCTCAAGGGCGTCATCAATGCTCGCCTCAACTGCTTCAATGACTGGCGCGGTAACCGCTTGGTTATTCAGCACACCAACTTCACGGGCGAGGCCACGGATACCCAGGCAATCTGCCCGATTCGGGGTTAGGTCGACTTCTATCGTCACATCGTCTAGTTGCAGGTATTCGCGAATATCTTTACCGATGGGAGCATCATAAGGCAACTCAATAATGCCATCATGGTCATCGGATATGCCTAGTTCCGAGTATGAACACAGCATTCCGTGTGACGGTTGACCGCGTAATTTGGCCTTTTTAATTTTAAAATTGCCTGGCAGAACAGCACCTACTACGGCAACCGCGACTTTCAGCCCCAGACGACAGTTAGGTGCACCACAGACAATATCAAGTAATTCGTCTGCGCCTACATTGATCTTGGTCACCCGCAATTTATCTGCATCTGGATGTTGACCACACTCAACGACTTCACCAATCACCACACCAGAGAATTCACCGGCAACCGGATCAACCCCGTCAACTTCTAACCCTGCCATGGTAATTTGATGCGCCAGTTCTTCACGACTGACATTGGGGTTAACCCACTCTCGTAACCAACTTTCACTAAATTTCATGAGTCTTCCTGCTCCTTAATTGAACTGCTTAAGGAAGCGTAAATCGTTTTCAAAAAAGGCGCGTAAATCGTTCACGCCATAACGCAGCATGGTTAAACGCTCAACACCCATGCCAAACGCAAAACCCGTGTATTCTTCCGGATCGATATTCACAGCTTTGAGTACATTGGGGTGGACCATGCCACACCCCAGCACCTCCAGCCATTTGCCGTTATCACCCATTACGTCTACCTCTGCTGAGGGCTCTGTAAATGGGAAGTAAGAGGGACGGAAGCGCACGGTAAGCTCTTTTTCAAAAAAGTGGTTCAGAAAGTCATGTAGAATCCCTTTTAGCTCGGCAAAGCTCACATTCTTATCCACCATTAAGCCTTCGACCTGATGGAACATTGGCGTATGAGTCTGATCGTAATCGTTTCGATAAACACGGCCGGGAGAAATAATGCGCAGAGGCGGCTGCTCAGTTTCCATGGTACGAATTTGCACACCAGAGGTTTGGGTACGCAGCATTAAATTCGGATTAAAGTAAAAAGTATCATGATCGGCGCGTGCAGGGTGATGAGCAGGTATATTCAAGGCATCGAAGTTATGGAATCCGTCTTCAACTTCTGGTCCTGCTTTGGTTTCAAAGCCCAACTCAGAAAAGAAACCTTCAATACGCGCTATTGTGCGCGATACTGGATGTAACCCACCCACTTCAGCATGGCGGCCTGGCAGAGTCACATCCAGAGTTTCAGCAGCCAGCTTGGCGTTCAGCGCTTGCTGGCGTAGCGCCTCCCCTTTAGCGTGAATTAACTGTTGAATCTGCTGTTTAGCCTGATTAATTTTCTGACCTGCTGCCGGGCGTTCTTCAGGACTCAATTGACCCAACCCTTTAAGCTGCTCAGTCAGCTTGCCTTTTTTACCCATGTATTCGACGCGAACCTGATCGAGTTCGGCGCTTTGCGAGGCGGAATCTATTTCAGCTTGAGCTTGCTGAATGATGGCTTCTAAATCCATTGTTTCCTCTGTGTTGATGGCTTAAAACGGCCTTATTTACCGCTTCAAAGAAAGAAATTGTAAAAGTTTGAATTCTACACGATTTCAGTGGCTTGCGGCTAGCTACGCGGGGCCATTGACGGATAAAAAACGCGTTTTTATGCACTTCAGGCTTTTTTACGTAAACTTAGCCTGTGCTCTGAAGGTGGAAGTTGTTCCAGTTCACCTAAAATCACCTCTTTAAATTGCTGCCATTCAGTCGGTAAATCAGCCAAAACTTCGCTGGGATTAAAATGATAAACACGCCGACTGCCAAAGTAATCAATTGCTTTGCCCAGCGGTGTAAGCTTCAGACCGTTAAGGCTGAAGTGCCTGGCAATAGCATCACTCATCGCGACATAGCCATGGGGTATTTGATAAAAATTTGCTGCGGTGATGGCAAAAAAATGTAACGCCAGCGCAAGGTAAGGAAATTGTCGGTGATCTTGTTTTTGAACAGACTGGGACTGCTCTCCTATCGCCATCCAATGGTCGGAATCATGACTTCGCTGACGAAATCGTTGAGGAACTGCCAAACGGGAAATCTCCACAATCTCTTGCCGTTTAAATTGCTCTGGATTTAACCCTGGATTGGTCATGCCCTTTTTACAAAAGCGCTCAACAGGTAATTGATCCGAAACCAGTCGTGGTAGCACAAGCCTCACCGTCCCTGCACATGCCCCACTGCTGCGATGCCTTATTACAAAGTGAATGGCATAACCATCGAATTCATCTTGTTCCAGCCGGTTAGGAAACTTGGGCAAATATTTAAGCTCCTCACAATAGACCTGATGACGGGTCAGAAAAGCCAAGCGTCGCTCGTAATCAGATACCGCAATATGAACCGAAAAATAGCGGAAGAAGTGACGCGCAGCATCACTGTCATTATCGGAAGCCCCGTGTCTTGCCCCACGAGTTAGTGTGCGCCCCAAAGCAGAGAGGTAACGAATCGGGCTTAGTAACGCAGGATAACGGCTGTACATGCAGTGCCAATAAATGAACCAAGATAGGTAAAGTGTAGAAGAATTTTCTTCAAGCCACTTACAACCGGCTTTACCTTACTGTTTAGGATTTAAAATCCACATCTTTTGCCACGTCACTTCATTGTTAAGTTAGTTACTCCATTTTTAAATTCGTCACTCCGTTATCAAATGCGTCACACCATTTTGGTTCGTCACTCCGTTATCAAATGCGTCACACCATTTTTAGTTCGTCACTCCGGACTTGATCCGGAGTCCATCAGGCAGTTCCCTGAGAATGATTATGAATGGATTCCGTGTCGTTGCACGGAATGACAGAATGAAGGATTCCAAATTGAGTAGGGCCGGGCCGCGAAGGCCGCGCTGGCTCATGCACCACCCTACCTCGTCATGCTGAACTTGATTCAGCATCCATTGGGTAGACTCCGCATCAACAAACTGGCACGGATTCTGAGTCAAGTCGGGCCGCGCAGGCTCAGAATGACGATTTTCTCGTTCGTCACTCCGGAC
>CAXQZJ010000154.1:0-5895 GCA_964228145.1 Alteromonadaceae bacterium
CACAAATGAAGATTCCGGCAACCTATATGCGCGGCGGTACGTCAATGGGCGTCTTCTTTAAATTAGAGGATTTACCAGAGCAGGCACAAAGCCCCGGACCTTATCGTGATGCGCTGTTACTGCGGGTTATTGGTAGTCCTGATCCTTATGCCAAACATACCGATGGCATGGGCGGAGCAACGTCGAGCACCAGCAAAACTGTCATTCTGAGCGCGTCACAGCGCGAAAATCATGATGTGAATTATCTGTTTGGTCAGGTTGCTATCGACAAGCCGTTTATCGATTGGAGCGGAAATTGTGGCAACCTAACTGCTGCGGTCGGTGCATTCGCGATTGAGAATGGACTGGTAGCTGCAGACAGAGTACCTGCAGATGGCATTGCCGAGATCCGTATCTGGCAACAAAATATCAATAAGACGATTGTCGCTAAGGTGCCTATAAGTAATGGTAAAGTACAGGAAACGGGAGATTTTGAGCTCGATGGTGTGACCTTTCCGGCTGCGGAAGTTGAGGTCGCATTTGTTGACCCAGCCGATGGTGATGGTGCGATGTTTCCAACCGGTAATCTCATCGATCGTTTCAGTGTTCCCGGCGAGGGGGAGTTCGATGCAACCTTTATCAATGCAGGCATTCCGACCATCTTTATTCCTGCCGGGCAATTAGGCCTCAAAGGCACCGAGTTGCAGGATGAGATCAATGCAGATACTCAGATGCTTGAGCGCTTTGAAAAAATTCGCGCCCACGGCGCGTTAGCTATGGGTCTGATCAGTGATATTGCACAAGCGGTTCAGCGTCAGCATACGCCGAAAATTGCTTTTGTAGCCGGGCCTCTCGAGTATACCTCGTCCAGCGGAAAAGCCATTGGGGCAGGGGATATCAATGTAAATGTTCGTGCACTGTCTATGGGGAAACTCCATCACGCGATGATGGGTACCGCAGCGGTAGCGATTGGCACGGCGGCGGCAATTCCCGGCACTGTGGTTAGCTTGGCTGCGGCTAACGCTACATCAGACAGTGTGGTGTTCGGGCATCCCTCCGGCACCCTCAAAGTCGGTGCTCAAGTGAAGAATGTTGATGGGCAATGGCGGGTAGAACAGGTATCAATGAGCCGCAGCGCACGTGTATTAATGGAGGGCTGGGTGCGCGTTCCAGAGCCAGAAATTTTATAGTTATGGAAGGTAGTTACTGTAATTGGCTTCAGTTGCCATAAAAAGGATGTTTTCTTGTATGTGGCTAGGTGAATGCAATTGATGCAAAAAAATCGACGCTTTGTCGCTGGTTTTTCTGCGTCAATTCATTTTATTTAAACGATGCCATTTAAATTGGCCAATAAATATTCATCCCTTAACAGTTTTTGTTCGATTCTGTACTATTTTTAGTGTCTTTAATGTGTTTTATTAAAGTTTCGGTCAAAAGTTGATAAATACCGTGACTTTAGGATCTGGTCTGACCTATAATGACCTTCCAAAGGAGGTGCGTACGCGCCCTTTTTTTGTGCGCAAAAATCACAGCACACACAATAAAAAGCTTAACCTTTGGAGACACCAGTGAAATCTAACTCATCCCTACGTGTAAAAACGTCCCTGTTAGCGGTTGCCGTTTCGGTCGCCTTAACTGCCAACGCTCAAGAATCACAGCAACAAGAAAATCAAGCTGAAGAAGAGCGAATCGAGGCCATCACAGTAACAGCGACAAAACGCTCGCAAGTTATTTACGAAGTACCGATTGCTATGAGCGCCTTCAATGGTGAAGCTTTAGCCTCACAGGGAATTACTGACATCACAGATGTGGGTAAATTCGTTCCAAACCTTAATATTACTGGCTTTTCAGCCGGACATACCTCTTCTGCAAACCCCTTCATTCGTGGAATTGGTTTACAAGACCACTTGATCACGACTGATCCCGGCGTGAGTGTATATGTAGATGGTGTCTATCTGGGGCGTCAGGTGGGCCAGAACTGGAATCTGAATAATATCGAGCGAATTGAAGTCTTGCGCGGTCCACAAGGTACCTTATACGGACGCAACTCGATTGGTGGTGCAATCAATATTATTACTAAGCAGCCCAACGCCGAAGCACGCACGTTATTGAGCGCAGAAGCCGGCACACGTGGTCGTTTGAAAGGGGATGTATTTGTAAACCGTGCGCTAAACGACGAATGGTCGTTTAACTTCAACGCCGGCTTTAACCGCCGTGATGGTTTAGGTGAATTCATTAATGTACCGAATGCCAAGTATGACGTTGGCGAGTCAGAAGAATTATATGGTCGTTTTGCTGTTCGATACGCGCCAAGCGCTGATTTTAGTTTGACATTGACAGCTGATGCCAACGATGGCGAAGGTGGTTTACGTCCTTATACTGTGCTGATTGATGAAGTGCCCAACGGTGCTTACGCTCAGGGCGAACGTTGGGGCGTGCCTTTCCCGTTCGGACCTCTGAGCAACGACGATGTGGCAGCAGATATTTATGATAACGCGACCGGCACCGAAGAAGTTACGACGGTAAGTAATAAAGCCAGCGGTGTTTCTTTAACTGCGGAGTGGGCGTGGAATGCTGACCTGTCTTCAAAGGTCATTGTCAGCAAGCGTAGCTCTGAGTATAAAGCTGGCTTAGATGATGACGGAACGATTTATGCGCTTGATCACTACCCGGAAAATGGTTCTGCTGATCAAACATCAATTGAGTTTCAGTTAAATGGCTATATGGGTGGTATCGACTTTGTATCTGGTTTGTACTACTTCAATGAAGAAGGTGACAACCTGCAAGGTGAAGACTCCAGTTTCAACGGCGGTCCAAATTTGCTCTCTTTAAACCAGGAGATGACCAGTAAAGCGGTGTTCATTAACCTAGGATATGACGTCACAGCAGACCTGCGCTTGTCCGGTGGCGTGCGTTACACCATGGATGAGAAAAACGCTGATGCAGACGTTGGTATCGGTCGTGTTTTCGCCAGTCAGGACTGGAATGAATTCTCCTTTGATTTGTCGGCCAACTACACACTGGAAAATGGCCTGAATCTTTATGGATCAATACAAAGCGGTTATCAGTCGGGTCAATACCCAGCCCGTCCATATTGTATGTTTGATGAAGGACCGGCGTGTTTTGCGGCTTCTGAAAATGTTGAAGCAATCAACTATGAAATTGGCTTAAAAGGGGAAGTCACCGCTGATTTCAGTATGAGTATTGCGTTGTTCAACACTGAGTACAGTGATTTGCCTTATCAATTAAGCGTAGTGGGTGCTGGTTTTGGCACCGACGTGTACCCGGTTGACCAAACGTCACAAGGTATTGAATTTGAATCAACGGCCTACTTTACTGATAATTTTAAACTTCACTCCAGCTTTGGTTACATCAATGTCGATGTTGACCAGACCGCCGGTATCAAGCCTGTCGCGCCTCTGACACCCGAGTGGACAGTATCCCTGAGCCCGAGCTACACATTTGATATGCAAAGCGGCGCAGAAGTTGAAGTACGTGTGGATTACTCGTTCCGTGACGAGATGTATGGTGAGCCAATTTCAAACCCAGAGCGCTTTACCCAACTTGATGCTCGTTCACTGACGAATATCAATGTGTCTTACACACCTGCGGATGAAGCCTATACAGTGTCTCTGTATGGCCGTAACGTGTTTGACGAGCGCTATGACAATGCAAGGTTGAACCCGAACGACTATGTACTGCGCATTTTATCTAACGATGCCAGCGAGTTTGGTGTACGTTTTCGTACTGAATTCTAACTAAGTTAGTGTTTGGAAGCCCGGTGTGGATGCATTCTCACCGGGCTTTTTAGTTTTAATGACTACTGAAACTTTCTGCTTGGAAGTCAGGCTGTGAAGCTGCAGTGAATCCCTTACTTTTTAACCAAGCCACCGCTTCATCAGGTTCAGCGCAATATAACTGTGTCTCTTGATTGTAATCGCTGACGCTTTTGACGATTTGTTGTTGCAGAGACGGGCGACATATCGTTGCTTCGTGGGTTTGATTATTTTCGATGCACCATTGGTAAATTTCTTCAAATGCACTCATGGCGTCTACCGTTGGCATGATCCAATCGCGCATATCAACCAGCGCCGCCCATGGGGCATGTTGAATTGGCGCAACTATCTGCTTGAGGTCATTGAGGACCCGGCTCGCGGTGGTTTTGGTCCAGACACCAGTTAACTTTACATAGAGTAAATTGTTTTGACTGTACATCAGGCATGGAAGTTTCGGGGCCATAGTTATTCCATAATTTACAGACAAGCGCCGCGGCACTTTATTTAACCTAAGACGCTACGCTAGCCTTAATCGTTTAAAATGTCTACATTCGGCCGAGCAAAGATTAATCGCTTGTAGCTCAACCACGAATCCACTAATATTGGCGCATTGCAGGGAGCAATAATTTACGACAGGGTCCGTTGTATGTCAGATATTTCCTCGAAAATTCAAGCGTGTGTCCTCGCAGGGGCTATTGGCGACGCCATGGGCGCCCCTGTGGAATTTATGCGCGCGCTAGAAATCCATGGTCTCACTGAAGGTCGGGGGGTAACCCAGTACTACCCAGCCTACGGAAAAACCGGCGCTATTACCGACGACACTCAAATGACACTGTTTACCATCGAAGCGCTATTACGTTGCTTTGAACAAGGTAATCAGAACGATGTCGATGCTCTTCATCAAAGCCTTACGCAAAGTTATCTGCATTGGTTCATTACCCAGGGTGAGATTGGCGAACTCATTCCACCGGATGAAAGTTTCTTGCTTAATTATCCTTTACTCCATTCACGCCGGAGTCCCGGCAACACCTGTCTATCAGCTCTACAGCAATTAGCTGATTGGCACGATATCGCTTATAACGACAGTAAAGGCTGTGGCGGTGTGATGCGGGTCGCGCCTGTGGGGATCGCTGGGGTGTTGGGTAACTGGACTAACAAACAAGTTTTCGACAACGCCCAGCTCGCGGCAAAAATTACTCATGGGCACCCGGACGGTATTATTCCGGCGGGGCAATTTGCGCTAATCGTTTATCGCTTATTTAAAGGGGACACACCAACGCAGGCTATTTCAGTGGCACTGAAGTTATCGGTCGAATATCCAGACCATCAGGCCTCAGTTGAGGCCTTGAATAAAGCGCTGATGTTAGCCAGCACCTCTGTGGCGAAAGGGCAGGCAATAAATATGCTAGGTGAAGGTTGGGTCGCGGAAGAGGCGTTGGCCATCGCAGTCTATTGTCTGCTGGTCGCGCCGGATTTTCATCAGCTAATCAGTCTTAGTGTCAGCCACAGTGGTGACTCAGACTCGACCGGCAGCATTGCGGGTAACCTTTGGGGGGCAATGCATGGCATGACAGGAATACCTGAGTCTTGGTTAAAGGAGCTAGAACTGAGAGAGGCAATGGAAGACTGTATTCAGCGTTTAAACGGTTTTTTACCTCAAACTATATTGTGCTCAACCTCAAATCAGGGTGAGGTGTAAGATGGAGATTATCCAATATTATTGTATCTGTGCTGCTGTTTATTTCTTGTGTTTTGGTTACTTTGCATATCGTGATAGTCCCGCTGGGGAAAAGCGAACAAACCAAATTGCTCTGGGGGCCGTTTTCGCCTTGATATGGCCGGTAATACTCACTGACCGTTTGGTGAATTACTTTAAGCGCAAGCATAAAAGAAATTCGCGCAGATAAGATAGATACGGATGGTACAGGTTACCTATTTAGGCAAACTGCGCCGTACCCGTCAGTACCTGTCCGAGCAGCGTGCACTGCAGGCGATAAGGAATTGGTTATCCAAACAAAACGGCAATGTTAGTGCCATTTTGTACCAACCTCTGCAAGCGCCCATAACCTTTACACATCTTTCCCAGTTGCCTGAACCAGCACAGAAAACCACCGATTTCTATCGTTCAAAGGCGTGGCTC
>CAXQZJ010000155.1:0-15470 GCA_964228145.1 Alteromonadaceae bacterium
GTTTTCTGACAACTTCTACGCCTTAGGTTTCGCATGACTAACTACATTTTCGTCACGGGTGGTGTCGTATCATCATTGGGTAAAGGCATTGCTGCCGCCTCATTAGCAGCCATACTTGAAGCACGTGGTCTAAAAGTGACCATGCTCAAACTCGACCCATACATTAATGTTGATCCGGGCACCATGAGTCCAATTCAGCACGGTGAGGTGTTCGTTACCGATGACGGTGCAGAAACCGATCTTGACTTAGGTCACTACGAGCGATTCATTCGCACCCGCATGTCCAAGCGAAACAACTTCACCACCGGTAAGGTCTACGAAGAAGTGCTTAAGCGCGAGCGTCGAGGCGATTATCTTGGTGCCACGATTCAGGTCATTCCGCACATTACCAATGAAATTAAACGTCGCGTAATTGAGGGTGGAGAAGGTAACGACGTCGCTATCGTCGAAATCGGCGGCACCGTTGGTGATATCGAATCCCAACCTTTTTTAGAGGCAATTCGTCAGTTAGGCACCGAAATTGGCCGTGAACGTGCGATGTTTATGCACCTGACTTTAGTGCCATATCTGGCCGCCAGTGGTGAAACCAAAACCAAACCAACCCAACACTCAGTGAAAGAATTGCGCTCAATCGGTATTCAACCAGATATTCTGGTCTGCCGCAGTGAAGTAGTTTTGCCAACCACTGAACGGGCCAAAATTGCACTGTTCACCAATGTATCTGATAAAGCCGTAATATCATTGCGTGACGTGGATAGCATTTACAAAATACCTGCAGCACTCAAAGCTCAGGGCTTAGATGAATTAGTGGTAAACCGATTTGGCATTGAGTGTCCTGAAGCTGACCTGACTGAGTGGGAACAGGTTCTGTATGCTGAATCTAATCCTAATTTCGAAGTGACTATCGGTATGGTAGGTAAATATGTTGCCTTGCCTGATGCTTATAAATCGGTCAATGAGGCACTTAAACATGCCGGGCTAAAGAACCGGCTGGCGGTCAATATCAAGCATATTGACTCTCAGGATATCGAAAGCAAAGGTGCAGAGAAATTACTGTCCGGACTCGATGCTATACTGGTGCCGGGTGGTTTTGGTGAACGTGGAATAGAAGGTAAGATATTGGCAGCGCAGTATGCCCGCGAGAACAAAATTCCCTATTTGGGTATTTGCCTGGGTATGCAAGTCGCGTTAATTGAGTTCGCGCGTAATGTAGCCGGTATGCAGGGGGCCAACAGCACTGAGTTTGCACCTGATACCCCCTACCCTGTGGTTGGTCTTATCACCGAATGGCTGGATGCTGACGGCAGCAAAGAAACCCGGACTGAAGCATCTGATCTGGGCGGTACGATGCGCTTGGGTAGTCAACTGTGTCATCTTATTGAAGGCAGCAAAGTGCACGGTTTATATGGTGAAGACAGTATTTACGAGCGTCATCGTCATCGTTATGAAGTGAATAACAATTTACGCGCTCAGATTGAAAAAGCAGGGTTAAGTGTTACCGGCTTATCAACGGATAAAAAGTTAGTCGAAATCATCGAAATCAATGACCACCCTTGGTTCGTCGCTGCGCAATTCCACCCGGAATTCACATCCACCCCGAGAGACGGGCATCCGTTATTTGCCGGGTTTGTGAAGGCCGCTGGCGATTATTACAAAGCACACAATTAAAAATTAGCTGACAAGTAGAAATTGAGAGAGAGGACGAAATGTCAACGATTGCTAAAATCATTGGAAGAGAAGTATTAGACTCACGAGGAAATCCCACGGTTGAAGCCGATGTTTATCTGAGCTGTGGCGCTTGGGGCCGTGCTTGTGCCCCTAGCGGCGCGTCAACCGGCACCCGCGAAGCGCTGGAGTTACGAGATCAGGACCCAGCACGTTATTTAGGCAAAGGGGTTTTAAAGGCAGTCGCAGCGGTTAACCAGCAAATTCAAGCTGCGTTGATTGACAAGGATGCGCTGGATCAGCAGAACATTGATCAAATCATGATTGATCTGGACGGCACGGAGAATAAAGAAAACCTGGGTGCAAACGCAATATTAGCGGTATCTCTGGCTAACGCAAAAGCGGCCGCCATGCACAAAGGCGTGCCTTTATATCAGCACATTTCGGAATTGAATGGCACTGCTGGCCAATACAGTTTACCCGTACCTATGATGAACATCATAAATGGGGGCGAGCATGCTGACAATAACGTCGATATTCAAGAGTTTATGGTACAGCCGGTAGGCGCGAAGAGCTTTTCCGAAGCGTTACGAATGGGTGCTGAAATCTTCCATCAACTGAAAAAGGTACTTAACGCCAAAGGGCTCAATACCGCAGTAGGTGATGAAGGCGGATTTGCACCGGATTTATCCTCTAATGAGGAAGCCCTGGCGGTGATTGTTGAAGCAGTGGAGAAAGCCGGCTACGTGATGAATCAAGACATTACTCTGGCTCTTGATTGCGCGGCATCGGAATTCTACAAAGATGGCAAGTATGATTTATCGGGTGAAGGTACCGCATTCGACTCAGAAGGCTTTGCCGATTTTCTGGCGAACCTCAGCGACAAGTATCCGATTGTTTCTATCGAAGACGGCATGGACGAGAGCGATTGGGACGGATGGGCAGCATTGACCAACAAAATTGGTCAGCGTGTACAGTTGGTCGGTGATGACTTATTCGTGACCAATACCAAAATTCTCAAGCGCGGTATCGATGAAGGGATCGGTAACTCAATTTTAATTAAGTTTAATCAAATTGGTTCACTGACCGAAACCTTAGCAGCAATAAAAATGGCCAAGGATGCTGGCTTTACTGCCGTTATTTCCCACCGCAGTGGTGAAACGGAAGATGCGACTATTGCTGACCTTGCCGTTGGCACCGCAGCCGGCCAGATTAAAACCGGTTCATTGTGCCGCTCTGACCGGGTTGCCAAGTACAATCAATTACTACGGATTGAACAGGAACTGGGTGACAAAGCGATTTACAATGGCCGCAGCGAGATAAAAGGTCAGTAATCGTTTATGCTAACAGGGCGCCATAGTGCGCCCTGTTGTTGTTTTGGAGCCTCTATGCAGGATAATCAAACCAGTATTTTTAGCCTCGACCCGCATTCACAGCACTTTGCAGAGTTGTGCAACGCCCTTTATGAGCGCTCACTGGATCAATTGGTTCATTCCGGTATATCCCAAACCAGCCTGCTAAAACGGCGCTTACAGGGGCTTCCTCATCATATCCGTTCTGCCGCACGTTTTTTAGCGAACAACACGACCCCCTTGTCGGTAGATTGGCATAACGCCAGTTGGCAGTATCAACAAGCATCACGGCCGTTACATCTAAAACATGACGCACAAAAACTCGCGGCCTGGTTAAGTCAGTTATCTAATCCTGGCTTGCCTGTCGCAGTTACCATCGAATATCAAACAACGGTGCACCTGGAATTGGACTCTATTGATCGATTCGATTCCCACAACCGACAAGTTCATTTGAATAAGTCAGGTTGGTTTGACTATCAGGGTAAGTCATTGGAACAAGCCAATCTGCTACTTTTATTGCCGAGTAAAAGGGTAATGGCGGCAGCTTGTTGCGGCCACCAGTGGTCAAATGGCCGTAAGGCTCAGCCTCGGGCGCTATCATTACGGGAAATGTTATTATCCACCCGAATTAACTGGCGAAATGTACAAAAACCCGCACCAGAACAAAATAATTAGGATAAATAACCCAAACGGCTTGTAATAAACCTCAGTTCCTAGTAAAAACATCCTAAACAACCCATAAACGAAAACGAATGCGCTCAAACAACTTTCTCCTACTCCTCGCGCTAATGGCAGCAAGACTGCACGGGTAAGTTGTACGCATCAGCGATAAATAAAAAAACCCGTGCCACGACACGGGTTTTTTGTTTTTGGAATTTTGGAATATTTATCCTAATTGAGGCTCAAAATGAATGACCGCGTATTGATATTTGACACCAGTTTACGAGACGGAGAACAAGCCCTGCCCGCCAGTCTGACCGTAAAGGAAAAAGTTCAAATCGCATTGGCACTGGAACGCCTGGGCGTGGACATCATAGAGGCCGGATTTCCTGTTTCCTCACCCGGTGACTTTAACTCGGTGCAGCAAATAGCCCGGCAGGTTAAAAATGCGACGGTAGCAGGACTTGCCCGCGCAGTGGTAGCTGATATCGATGCCTGCGGTCAAGCTTTGAGTGTTGCAGAGCACTTCCGTATTCATACCTTTATCGCCACATCTGATATTCATGTGAATAGCAAATTACGCAAGACACAGTCTCAAGTCATCGACATGGCCACTGCGGCAATTAAACATGCTCGTCGTTACACAGATGATGTTGAGTTTTCTTGCGAGGATGCGGGACGAACCCACATCGATTATTTATGTAAAATGGTCGAGTCTGCCATCAGTGCGGGTGCCACCACTATTAATATACCAGATACGGTTGGATACACGATCCCAAGTGAATTTGGTGGCATTATAGGCCAACTTTTCAACCGCGTACCTAACATAGACAAGGCGGTTATTTCAGTGCATTGCCACAATGACTTAGGCTTGGCTGTGGCTAACTCATTAGCCGCGGTAGAGCAAGGTGCCAGGCAGGTTGAGTGCACAATCAATGGCATTGGTGAGCGGGCCGGCAACTGCTCGTTAGAAGAAATTGCCATGATATTACAGACCAGAGAAACAAAGCTTGGTCTGCATACCGGCATTAACAGCCAGGAAATTTATCGCACATCTAAATTAGTTAGCCAATTGTGTAACATGCCAGTTCAAGCCAATAAGGCTATTGTTGGCAGCAATGCGTTCAGTCACTCATCAGGTATCCACCAGGATGGCGTACTCAAGTCGCAAAACACATATGAAATCATGACCCCAGAAAGTGTAGGCATCAATAAAAATACGCTCAATCTGACTTCACGCAGTGGTCGCCATGTAATAAAGCATCGCATGCAGGAATTAGGCTATCAAAGCAGCGATTTTGATTTAGACAGTTTATATGAAAGCTTTTTGACCTTGGCGGATAAAAAAGGCCAGGTCTATGACTATGATTTGGAAGCCCTAGTATTTTTTGACCAACAGCGCCATCAGCAAGCCCACTACCAATTAAGCTACCTGCATGCCAATTCAGGCAAAGATACCATCCCCAGTGCCACAGTAAGACTCAGTATCGGCACTCAACAAGAGACCGCTTCCGCGATCGGCAACGGACCCGTGGATGCTGCATTTAACGCTATTATCAGCGCGACGGGGGTTTGTGGCTTAGATATCGTCGATTTTAAACTCGATTCAAAAGGGGAAGGTGCGGATGCATTGGCTCAGGTGAGTGTCATTGCCGAATATCACGGTCGCCGATTCCACGGTATAGGCCTGGCAACTGATATCGTCGAGGCCGGTGTCAAAGCGCTGATCTACGTATTGAACAATACCTACCTAGCAGACCAAATCGATCAACAGAAAAAAGCCTTGCAGCCAGGAGAAGATGCCTAATGCAAAAATATACTATTGCTGTACTCGCCGGCGACGGCATTGGCCCGGAAGTGATGGAGCAAGCCTGTAAGATACTCGAACTAGTCGCTAGCAGGTTTGAGTTAAATTTGGCATTACATGCGTATGATGTTGGCGGTATTGCTATAGATCGTCACGGCCATGCGTTACCAGAGCAAACATTACAGGGGTGTGAACAAGCAGATGCAATTCTGTTCGGCTCAATTGGCGGGCCGAAGTGGGATAGTTTACCACTGGCAGAACGCCCGGAGCGTGCTGCATTGCTTAAGCTACGCAGCCACTTTGATTTGTTTGCTAACCTACGCCCGGCAAAGATATATCCTGGTTTGGCGCATCTGTCGCCGTTACGCGCGGATATCGCCGCCAAAGGATTTGACACTTTGGTTGTTCGCGAACTGACCTCCGGCATCTACTTTGGACAACCCAAGGGCATGGCAGGTCAAGGGGAAGAAGAATACGCGTTTGACACCATGCGCTATTCCCGTCGGGAGATTCGCCGCATTGCAATAAAGGCTTTTGAAGCTGCTCGTTTACGCCGAGGAAAAGTAACCTCAGTAGATAAAGCCAATGTACTGACCTGTAGTCGACTGTGGCGCGAAGTCACAGAGCAGGTTGCCGCAGACTTTCCGGATGTTCAACTTGAACACATTTATATCGATAATGCGACCATGCAATTGATTCGCTATCCCAGCGACTTTGATGTGTTACTTTGTTCTAACCTGTTTGGTGACATTATCAGTGATGAAGCGGCAATGATTACCGGCTCCATGGGTCTGTTACCTTCCGCAAGTATTAATCAACAGGGGTTCGGGCTCTACGAACCCGCAGGTGGCTCAGCGCCTGATATTGCCGGCAAAGGCATCGCTAACCCGATTGCTCAGATACTTTCTGCAGCAATGATGTTGCGCTATAGCTTAAATCAAGCCGAAGCAGCGGACTGTATCGAAGCCGCAGTTAACAAGGTACTCAGTCAGGGAGCTATCACCGCGGAGCTGGCGACCGAGGATCAACAAGCTATTCTTTCTACCCGTCAAATGGGTGAGACGATATACCGCATTATTCAAGAGGAACTGCAATGAGTCGTAGTTTATTTGACAAAATTTGGCAGCAGCACACGGTCACCAGTGAGCAGAACAACGATTTACTTTACATCGACAGACACTTGATTCATGAAGTCACCTCACCTCAGGCTTTTGCCGGCCTTAACGACAAGGCCAGAAAGGTCAGGCGACCCGACAAAACTTTTGCCACCATGGATCACAGCATTTCAACCCGCTCATTGGCGCTAGATGCTTGCGGACCACAAAACGCGTTGCAATTGCGTACCTTAATCGAAAACTGTCAACATCATGGTATACAGCTCTACCCGGTTGGCCACAAAAAGCAGGGAATCATTCATGTCATTGCGCCAGAGCGCGGCTTAATTCTCCCGGGAATGACCGTGGTATGCGGTGATTCTCATACGGCCACTCATGGCGCATTTGGGGCACTCGCTTTTGGTATCGGTACATCACAAGTTGAACATGTACTGGCAACTCAGACCTTGAAACAAGTTAAGCCCAAAAGCATGCGAATCACCATCGATGGTCAGTTAGGTGTGGGCGTGACAGCAAAAGACGTAGTGCTGGCGATTATAGGAAAAATCGGTCATGCCGGCGCCACAGGTCATGTCATTGAATACGCGGGTAGCGCAATCCGAAATATGTCAATGGAAGCGCGTATGACAATCTGTAACATGAGTATTGAGGCCGGCGCCAAGGCAGGGCTAATCGCGCCAGATTCGGTTACCTACGACTATCTGCAAGGGAAAGAGTTTTGTCCTTCAGGTGAACAGTGGCAACACGCTCTGGCGTATTGGCAGAGCCTGCCGAGTGACGACGATGCCAGCTTTGATCAAGAGCTAACCCTGCAGGCCGACGACATTCGCCCGCAAGTGACATGGGGCACCAACCCCGGCCAGGTCTGTGCGGTTAACGAGCATGTCCCCTCGCCACAATCATTCAGCGCCGTAGCAGAACAACAAGCTTGTCAAAAAGCCCTTGCCTATATGGGATTAACGCCCGGTCAGGCGATGACAGACATCCAACTTAGTCATGTTTTTATCGGCTCCTGTACCAATAGCCGAATTGAGGATTTACGACAGGCAGCGGCAGTCATTGGCACCCAACGGGTTGCCGCCGGTGTTACCGCGATTGTGGTCCCCGGCTCAAATGAGGTTAAGTCACAGGCTGAACAAGAGGGTTTAGACAGAATCTTTACTGAGGCAGGGTTTGAATGGCGATTACCCGGGTGCTCCATGTGTCTGGGAATGAACGATGATTTACTGAATCAAGGTGACAGATGCGCATCCACCAGCAACCGTAACTTTGAAGGACGCCAAGGCCGGGGCGCTCGAACCCACCTTGTTAGTCCGGCAATGGCAGCGATCGCAGCGATACACGGGCATTTCGTTGATGTTACACAAATCAAAGGGAGTCAGTCATGAGTGGATTTACTCAATTAAGCGGGCGATTAGCACCATTAGATGCCAATAACGTCGATACCGACCAAATTATTCCGAAACAGTTTTTAACCGCCGTTTCCCGGCGCGGATTTGGTAAGCATCTGTTTTTTGATTGGCGCTATTTAGACGGCGACAATCAGCGCCCGAATCCAGACTTCTCACTCAACCAACCCGAGTATCAAGGTGCCAATGTGTTACTCAGCAAAGCTAATTTTGGCTGTGGTTCTTCCCGTGAACACGCTCCTTGGGCACTGACTGACTACGGCTTTAAAGCGGTTATTGCCAGCAGTTTCGCTGATATTTTCTACGGGAACAGTTTAAATAATCAATTACTCTGTATTGCCCTGACAGACAGTCAGGTTGACGCGCTGTTCGCGGAGCTAAAGACAGACCCACACGTGCGGATAGACATTGATTTAGCCAGCCAAACCGTGACCTGCGGGCAAAAACAGTATACATTTGAGATAAATCCAACCCATAAAAACATGTTGATGTCGGGGTTAGACACCATAGGTCAGACACTCGCTCATGAAAATGCGATAAAGGACTTTGAAGATCAGCTACCTGAGTGGCTAAACTGACTTGGTGTAATTCATAAACGGCTTGCCCTTGCAAGCCGTTTTACCATCCCGACGACCTGTTAACGCATGTAAGATTTGAAAATGCATCAAAAAATTCTGATTCAGGATCTAAAAGCTGGCATGTATGTGATTGAAATCACACGTCAGAAGCGCAATGTAAAGCTGGCCTCCGGCGGCATTGTTCGCAGCCAACAAGAAATAAAAAATATGCTCGACAAGGGCATTGAAGAATTACTGGTAGACTTACAAAAGAGTCAATCGAAAGACGCAATTATGCGCCTTGAAGACCACCATTTTTGCGCATCATTACAACAAGATATTGCCATCGCACAGAAAGTTTATCACGACGCATTGGATAAACAGCAACATTTCTTGGGCCGCATTGCCGCGGGTAAATCTGTCGACATGGCGCAGATTCGCGCCATATCGGATAGTTTAGTCGAACAAGTCTTACAGCGTCCTGAAGCCATGCATATTCTCACTCAATTAAAGAGTGCCGACAGTTACCTGATTGATCATGGGCTGCACTGTGTCATTTTACTGACTCAGTGGGCTGCAGAGAAAAAAATCGAGCAACAAAGATTATTTACTATCGGCATGGGTACGCTTTCTATGGATCTGGGAATGGCTAAAGTACCGTTACTCCTCGCCCACAAGCAATCTGAGCTCAGCGACAAAGAGCGGCGCACGATTGAACGGCATGTACAATGGTCACTCGAGCTTATTGATGGCTCTGATGCTATTGATGAAACCGGAAAAACAATTATCGCTCAACATCATGAACGTCTTGATGGCAGCGGATACCCATCCGGGCTCTGTGACAGCGAAATCAGTGAATTAGCCCGAATGGCCGCTATCGTCGACACCTATGATTCTCTGACTACTGACCGTCCCTACCGGAAAGGCTTGCGTTGGGAAGAAGCAATGACCATCATGGAAACACAGGAAAGCCAGCGCCTAGATCAATCCTTGCTAGCTGAATTCAGGAAGTTAGTCGGCAGTTATCCTGTTGGCAGCATGGTGAGGTTGTCCGATGATTCGATAGCGATTGTGGTGCGCCAACATGCCAGCAATCCAGCTCGCCCCCTGGTCATGAGACTGGTAGACGGTGATCAGAGCCAGGCTTCCGACTCTCAAGTCAATCTGCTGCGTCAGCGAGATTTGGACATTGTCGAAACCCTCGATGCGAGCAGCAGTCAGGCCGATCTGGTGAAATTTTTACGCCAGTAATTACCAGTCCGTCAGGGCATTCATACTGAACTGATTCCCCTTAAACTCAAGAATCACTTTCTGCGGTTGTATTTCCACCAGCCGCAGATTCTGATTGATCCACTCGCCCTCTTGCACCCGAATGGCATTGACCGTTACCCACCGTTCAGACTGCTGACTGGCATACATATGGGTGCTAAAGGACATCGAAGGCAGTTCGGTTAAAATCCAAGCCGGTAATTGATCGACGCGGGGAACCTGACGCGCAGCATCAGGCCGGGTTACTGTGTTCTGCGGCATATCACCTTGCTGCTCCATCTCTGCAACCGCTTGTTCAAAACGCGCCAATAACTCCGGACTCACCTCCGACACCGCCTTTTCTTCAACAGGCGCCGCGTCATTCTCTGAACTTTCAATCTGGTTGGATTGAGATTGTTGGGACTGACTCTCCGTTAGCGAGGGTAAAACTGGCGCCACGGGCTGGAGTTGCTCGCTTTGCGCAGATTGTTGCGCGTCGGTGTTTTGCAGCGGTACAGCTGACTCCTCAGTCTGCGCTTAATCAAGGATATCCGCATCCTGCTGCACACCTGCCGTGGCGGTGTTTTCCGGACTAGTCTCAGTACGGGTAAGTTGCGGTTCTGAGCCGGCCAACGCAGACATTAATGTCGGTAGCTGAGAGGCGGTTATCCCGAGTAAAAGACTGGGAATAATCACAATTCCATAACGCCAGATGTTCGACCATACTAAACTAAAACGACCACCTACATCATTTACGCTGGGCAACAACATACTGCGATTATATTGATCTTTATGTTGCTGACTCTGCTGGTGCCTAGCCAACATTTTTTGGTTTGGCGATGTGACCTCACTAACACTGGCTATTTCGACAGTTTGTGATGGATCAATCTCAACTTCCTGGACCCCCATCTCCGCTAAACCGGCTATCATCGCTGAACTGGTCACTAAACCAGACTTTTTAATGGTTACCGGACCATTTTGCTGGGTCACCCGCACTATGACCATACCCGGCTGAAGCGCATCTATCGCCAACCTATGCATACCAGCCTCCCGCTAATAGACCAACGCAAAAAGCCCCAACGCCACTGGCAAGCAGCCACCATTTACGATGCCTGAAGAGTCGCTGTTGAACCACATCATCACCTAGAATCTGCCTTGAAGCTGCCACAAACACATGGCCATGCACGACCTTGTCCTGACGAATAAATGCCAGTGTCAGCGCCCTGTCACATAATAAGTTGATGACCCGGGGAATTCCGGCAGAGATAGTAAAGGCGTGCGCCACTGCTTTGGCACTAATCACTTCGCTGTGGCCTTGAGCAATGTTCAGTCGATGGCGAATATAGTCACGCACTTCACTGGCAGTCAGAGGGAGCAAATGATAACGAGCGGTTATTCGTTGGGCCAGTTGGCGCAATTCATTCCGTTTCAGCAAGACCTGGAGCTCAGGCTGACCAATTAAAACAACTTTAAGTAATTTCTCGCGGTTAGTTTCCAAATTAGTGAGTAAACGCAGTTGCTCCAGCACTTCTGGTTGCAGATGCTGAGCTTCGTCAATAATTAAAACAGTATTGATACCTTTATCATGGTTGGTTGCGAGTTTTTTGAGAATAATATCGGTAAAGTATTTTAGGCTCGCTTTGCGCACCAGGTAACGTATCTTCAGCTCATCGCATAAACTCGCCAGCAGTTCCATTGCACTCAGCGTCGGGTTTAATATCATCGCGACCTGCGTATTACTCGGCAGTTCCTGCACCAACTTACGCGACACTGTGGTTTTACCTGTGCCTACTTCACCGGTGAGCATCACAAAGCCGCCGGTTTCTTGTAGCCCAAAGGTCAAGTGTGCCAGCGCCTCTTTGTGGCGTGGACTCAAGAATAAATAGTCGGGATTGGGCGCGATGGAAAACGGGTTATCGGCAAGCCCAAAATAGCTGAGGTACACGTCCTGACCCTCGGTTTCTTATCATGGTTTAGATGCAGCAAGGTATCCCTGATAAGGGCCGATGTCAAAGCGAACAATGTCATCAATTTGTGATGCGGCTGACATAAATTCGACATCTGTTGCAAACATCATTATGATCCTCCGCCACTCGCGCACGAAGAGTATTTCTTGCGCAGAGCCTTTTCAATGCTAACTCGAGGTTTACAAGGAATGTTGCTACGCGTTTTGCTTATTGTCATGCTCATCGGGGTGTTATCACTGCTACCCGACGCCTGGTTCTGGCCGATCATGCTCGGCTTAGGTCAATTGCTAACGGTTGTGTTTGTGATTCTTATCGCTTTGTATGTCAACTTGCTGGCACCGTGGAAAAAACGTAAATTAGCCCCTGCAAAAGTGCAAAGCCAGTCCTAGTCTAGATTCGACTCGTTCAGTCTGGTGTTATTCTCTTTTTTTGTGATGCAGGATAAAAAATGCAGACCTATTTGGTAGGTGGCGCGGTTCGTGATGCCTTGCTCAATATTCCGGTTAAAGATAAAGACTATGTGGTGGTCGGCAGTAGCGTAGACGAAATGCTGGCGCTCGGTTTTCAACAGGTCGGGCGAGACTTTCCTGTATTTTTACATCCTGATACTAAACAAGAGTATGCGCTGGCGCGGGCGGAACGTAAATCAGGCTTGGGTTACACAGGTTTCGAATGTGATAGCTCGTCAGAGGTAAGCCTGGAACAAGACTTGTTGCGCCGTGATCTTACCATCAACGCCATCGCTCAGGACCAAGATGGTAATTTATACGATCCCTACGGCGGGCAAAAGGATCTGAAAAAACGTGTTCTTCGCCATGTTTCCCCTGCTTTTCAGGAAGATCCTTTGCGCTTATTGCGGGTCGCCCGATTTGCAGCACGGTTTGCCCATTTAGGCTTTAGCATTGCTCCGGAAACCCTTGAACTTATGCGGACCATCAGTAGCAAGGGTGAACTCAATTATCTCAGTGCAGAGCGAGTATGGTTAGAAACCCAACGTGCTATGGCGACCAGGCATCCAGAAGTATTTTTTCAGGTGTTGAATCAAGTCAGTGCGTTGTCGCCATGGTTTGAAGAATTATCCACCATCACCTTACCAGACGAGCATCACCAGCTCGTGATTAATCATTCGAATCAGGACGCGCAAGCCGCAGTTGCGTTTGCCCGGGTTGTGTTGCCCCTTGAAAGCCAGCAAATCCGGCGCTTGTGCGAACGCTTACGCTGCCCGAATGAAGTCACAGCATTGGCAATATGCAGTGCTGATAGCCGGGCTTCTTTATTACATGCAACTGAATTACCTACCCCTGAATTGTTGGACACGCTCAATCGTGTCGATGTCTGGCGTAAACCTGAGCGTTTTCAATTAATCCTCGACGTTCTGTTTGATCAGCGGGATAGCGCTCAACAAGAACTGAAAACACGCCTTATCGAATTGGTGGATACAGCAAAACAAATCGATGCCAAGCGATTGGTTGCTCAAGGCCTCAGTGGTCTGCAGATTAAGCATGCTATTCAACATCAACGACTCGATATCTTCTCGGTGTTATCTGCGCCGACGAAAAACTAATACTGCCCTTTGTTGCTTCGCTACTCTATAATTGCGCCCAATATTTTCTACAACGAATCATTATGTTTGAACAATTAGAACTGGATGACTGCTTAGTAAAAGCCGTTCACGAGTTGGGTTACAAAGCCCCCACCAGCATTCAAAAGCTGTCAGTGCCGGCTGCTATGGATGGCAAGGACATCCTTGCCTCTGCCCCCACCGGAACCGGCAAAACAGCCGCGTTTTTGCTTCCCGCGTGCCAGTTTTTGTTGGATTTCCCTCGTTCAGCACCAGGGTCAGCACGTATTTTGATCCTCACCCCGACCCGTGAACTGGCGGTTCAGGTATATGAACAGGCATTGGCACTCAGTCGTTTCAGCGACATAAAATGCGGTGTCATCACCGGCGGAATTAATTATGGTACCGATCATGACACACTGGATTCTCAACCCGATATTTTAGTCGCCACACCCGGACGGCTATTTGAGCATATCCAAAAAGAAAGCTTTGACTGTCGCGATATCGAAATGCTGATCCTTGATGAAGCGGACCGTATGCTCGACATGGGTTTTTCCCCTATTGTAAACCAGATTGCCTCAGAAGCCCGCTGGCGTAAGCAAAGCATGCTGTTTTCTGCGACGCTCGAAGGAGCTGGGATTAAGCGCTTTGCGGACGCTTTATTAAACGAGCCCGCACATCTAGAAGCGGAGTCATCGCGTAAAGAACAAGGTAAAATTCACCAATGGATTCACCTTGCTGATGACAATGCCCATAAGGTACAGCTTTTGACCCACATCCTGTCAGAGCAAGCCGATAATGCCATTGTGTTTATCAAAACCAGAGATCGGTTAATGCAATTGCGTGCAGATTTGGACAAAGCGAATATTCAGTATTGTTTTTTACAGGGTGAAATGCCCCAAGATAAACGCTTATCGGCGATTGATGCATTCCGCCACGGCAGAGTGAAAACCTTGCTGGCCACCGATGTTGCAGCCAGAGGTATTGACGTACCGGATATTAGTCACGTCATTAACTATGACTTGCCGCGTACCGCAGATGTGTATTTACACCGCATCGGACGCACAGGCCGCGCGGGTAAAAAAGGCACCGCAATCTCTTTGGTTGAAGCTCATGATATGGCGGTACTGGCCAAAATTGAACGCTATACCGAGCAGAAACTCAAGCGTAGAGTCATTGACTCACTTCGGCCCAAGCACAAAGAAGCTAAAGTACCGGTCAAAAAGAAGAAAAAGGCTAAAACGAGCAAAAAAGGCAAGACTAAAAAAGCCGGTAAATAAACCGGCTTTTTTCGAGTACGTAAATCTAAAAGTTTATCACTACCTGACCCGTGTTTGAGTCATAGTCTATGGTTAGCGCGGGGTCACTCACTAAGCTATAGGTACAGTTGTTGGCACCGTTATAAGTTGCTTCGACCACGGAACTCTGATTTCCCTGTACGTCAAAATCCGCACTATCAAGCACCGCACGCCACACGTCAATACAGTCTGCTTCACTGTTGAGGGTCAAACTAACACCACGCGTATCCGCTGGATAACCCGAGGCATTAACCGATAAAGCCCCCCCAGCCTGCGGGTCGGCAATGTTAATGAAGTTCAATTGTGCCTGGTTGTTACCACTTAACTGCCATTTGTAATGCACCAGGTTAACGCCATCGCGAAATGCTGCGCCGGTGGCTTTGAATGTTGCTGCTCTGGCATCATCGGCAACGCTGATAAAGCGCGGCGCGGCAACAACCGCTAAGATCCCCAAAATCACAATCACTACGATGAGTTCAATCAGGGTAAACCCTTTGCTGTTATGCATTTAACCACCTTTTTGTTTATTATTATTCACTTAGCATTACTGACTAAGGCAAAGCTACCCTGAGATGCCGCTAAAAACAAGCCCTGCAAGGAACAGCAACAATGAATCGCATCACAATTTTGTTTTTGAGTTTACTGGTTTCATTCTCTCCATCTGCTGACGAAAACTGGTATACCCCCAATCCGGACAATTTGGTTTATTTAACATTGACGAGCGGGCCTGTGGTTATCGAGTTAGCCCCCTTTGCGGCCCCCCAGCATGTTGAACGCTTTAAGACGTTGGTTAAGGGTGGCTATTACGACGGCTTACCTTTTTACCGGGTG
>CAXQZJ010000156.1:0-4617 GCA_964228145.1 Alteromonadaceae bacterium
CGGTGGCACCGGTTATCAGAATTGTTTTCATTTGTTCCTCCTGGAATTGTGAAAATTAGGCAAAGTAAATTGCGCTAAGGTATTGAGTGTGCGTGAAAGCGGCATCTGGTTAAAACGCAGGTTTAATGCAACATGGTTCACCCCCGCGCCCTGAAGATCTGTGATGTATTGATTCAAGCTGTTTACACCACATTGGACGCCTAAGTGCATCGGCTTTGCTGGTGCATTCGGATCTTCAAGTAAGTTGAGGTACAGAGGTTGAATTACTGGCCGAAGCGGTTGATTATGCCGCGCAGCACAATTACGTATTGTTCTGACGACTTGTGCCTGTATCGCCGGCTCACGAGGGTAAATAATCCAACCGTCGCCATGTTGTGCTAACCAATCTGGTGACTGCTGACTTGCTCCTGTGATTAACAAGGGTACCCGGGACGCTGTTGGCTGCGGCACAAGAGCAATGGGTTGTTGGGCCGACTGGTGTAATCGGCCAAACTGATTATCGATGGGCTGAGTATTCCAACTTGCATGCAAATAATCGTACGCGTCTCTGAACGCTTGCCCCCGTTGTTGATAATCAATATTCATTGCCGGGTATTCATCTGCACGATCGCAAGAAGCGATACCCAGTAACAAACGCCCTTTTGAAAGTCGGTCTACACTGGCTGCCGATTTTGCAATATGGGCGGGGTGTCTGAGTGGCAAAATCATGCTAGCTACGCCCAGTGAGATTGTAGACGTGGATACTGCCAATGCCCCTAGGTAAACAAAGGGGTCGTATATTTGCCCAACATCTCCAAAGCTTGGTACATCAAAAGGAACATCTCGCAGCCAAACTGACGAAAAGCCCGCTTGCTCGGCAACTTGGATTGTTTCTAACTCATTTTGCATATCCGGATATGCATTGATTGCATAGTTTTGAATCGGTACCACCAGTCCCACACTGGTTTTTCCAACACAGAATGTTTGACGGTACGCCCGATTTAACGTCGGAAACGATGGATTGTGATCATGGAGGGCCAAAACAAAAACCTATTAGAACAACGATATTCTTAGGCTAATGTATTAACTATCTTTTGATAATTGGCTAAAGTGTTAATAGTTTTTATAGGAATTATTGATAATGAATATCGATCATCTGGCGCTTTTTATTCGAATCGCCAGCACGCAAAATATCCGCCAAGCAGGTGAGGAGCTTGGACTGTCAGCTGCAGTAGCCAGTTCATACCTGCAAAAACTGGAAGAGAATTTAGGCACCAGACTGGTTCATAGAACGACCCGAAAGGTGGCGCTCACTGAGGAGGGACATGGCTTTTTACCTCACGCGCAAGACATTTTAGACAGCATAGAAAACGCTCGTTATGCGGTCGGTGCTGGCCAGGCAGAACCGCAGGGATTGCTGCGAGTAACGGCCCCCGCTTCCTTTGCGCGGCAACATCTCATCACGCCCCTAGTTGAATTTATGCAGCAACATCCAAAGGTACGCATTGATCTGAGCTTGTCGGATTCTATCGTTGATCTTGTCGAAGGTGGATTTGATTTGGCGATTCGCAATGCGAAATTAAAAGATTCGAATTTAATTGCCCGCAAGCTGGCAAAAGATCGACGCATGCTCTGTGCTTCGCCAGATTATATTGCCCAAAGGGGCTCTCCAAGCTATCCCGAAGATTTGCAATCACATGAGTGCGTTAATCTTCGTGGGTTAGATAGCTGGCAATTTACTACGCCTGAAGGTCCCCTATCTGTCAAAGTGACGAGTCGGTTTAAAACAGACAATGGTGAAGCCATGCGCGACGCATGTGTAGCGGGATTGGGCATAGCTATTAATTCAACCTGGAACGTTTGGCAGCACCTCAAGCGAGGCGAGTTAATCCCTGTACTGGCGGATTACCCTTTGGTCGCTGAAACCGCAATTTGGGCTTTATATCCGACAAATCGACAGCTGGCGCCTAAAGTCAGGCGTTTAATCGATTTTCTCTCTGAATGGTTCGGTGACGTGCCCTATTGGGACACGGAAGTTTAAAAACATGCCTTCCGGTAATCTTGGTCTATGCTTATTGAGTCTAAAACTGAGCAAAATATTTAGATTAGCGATCAGCATCAGGAGTGTTCATTGTTGTCAGCGGGCGTGTTATTTGAAAAAGCAGTTATCTTAACCCTCAGTGCGTTGGTTGGTTTCACCGTTTTCTATTCTGTTTCTAAAGTGCTAGAACAAGATTATAAAAGTAGTTTAAATGTGCAGGCCGAAAGCGCCATCAATTACATGGAAAGTGTTGAGCGAGATGCCTATGCTGCACTGCGGAATCTGAACACACAGGGCTACCAAAATTGCGCCCCCGACACCTTAGTAGCAATGCGAAAGCGTGTGTTCACGTCAAAATTTATAAAAGATATCGGTTTTTTTATTAACGAAGAGTTGGTTTGTACTACCGGTGTTGGGGTTCTGGACACGCCGGTTAAAGAATCTGCACCTGATTTCACCGGGCCTGAAAACGCACAAATTTGGGTAAACCGCGACTTGATTTTATTTAATAACGATATTTCGGCATTTATTGTCAAGCTGGGCAACTTTAACGCGGTGATTAATCGAGAAGTATTGGATAAGCTGGTTGTTCAGGGCTCCCGCTGGGAACTGGCATATTTATCAGCGAATGGCATCATCGGGGTAGCCGGCAATAAAGGTGTGTATGAGGCTGTCTCCAAAGGCGATGTGTCGGTCTCTCGGCACATTAATGTGTTTAAATGCAGTGAAACATCTGGCTACTGCATGGTGATTTCCTCTCCCCAGAGTGCCTTCCACCAAAATTACCAACTCACGCTACAGGCACGCACGTTATTTTCTGTGTTATTCGCGTTATTCTTTTACGCGCTGATGGCGGAGCTTGTGAGGCGGTATCGCTCCGTTGATGCGAGGATTTCCCGTGGTTTGAGTAAAAACGCGTTTTATTGCGTCTACCAACCTATCGTTGATTTGCACACAGGTGAATTTATTGGCTGTGAGGTGCTAGCCCGCTATCGCGATACCGATGGCGAAATTTATCCAGATACCTTTATTCCGATGATCATTACCAAAGACAAGACCTGGCCTTTCACGAAGGCCATTATTCGAAGGGTAATTGAGGATATCGCTGCAAGCGGTTCGTTGCCGCCCGGTTTTAAAGTAAATATCAACTTTTTCGCTCAGGATATCAGTAACGGTAATATTCTAGAGTTGGTTGAAAACCGTCATCTCACGCAGTTAGATTTACATTGGGTGGTTGAAGTCACTGAAAACGAAAAACTGTGTGAAGTGTCGAGCCTGGATGTATTACAAACTCTCAGTGAAAATGGCTTTCAGGTTGCGATTGATGATTTTGGCACAGGGTATTCCAACTTGCAGCAAGTGCGTAGTCTGCGCTGTGACACGATTAAAATTGATCGCAGTTTTGTAAGCGACATGGAGGATGGTTCGGTACGCTCTACTCTGATTCCCCATATTGTCGATATCGCCGACAAGCTCAACGTGAACATTGTCGCTGAAGGGATTGAGAACAATATGCAAAGTCAGGCCTTAATTGAGTTGGGGATCAAGTATGGTCAGGGCTATATGTACGGTAAACCCATGGCGCTTGATAAACTACTTGGCCTGTTGCAACAGCAATCGTCAAACGACTAACCTTGCTTGGCGACTGTTCATTTTATTAATGACACTACTTGCCGCTGTTGTTCATTCTCAATAAGAATGCGGGCTTTTCCTTCGTTTTTAGCTTCCAACAACAGGGTATCGGCGCGCTTTAAAAGGTCGAACAACAAGGTGTCATGGTCTGGGGAGCACAGGGTCGCGCCGGCACTTACCGTTACAGGCAGGTCAACACCACTATGGGTCGTCACAGTAAAACGACTGATTTTACTTGCCAGCCGTTTAATAAACTGTGTGGCTTTGTCTGAAGATTCGAGTGAGACAATAAAAGCAAACTCTTCCCCACCATAGCGGCAGAAAGCGTCATCCTGACGGAAGAAAGCCAATAAAGTATTAGAAAAAATTTTAAGTGCTTCGTCGCCACAGTCGTGGCCATAGGTATCATTAAGGTGTTTAAAATTATCTATATCGATGATCCCCACCATCACAGTACAGTGATACCGCTGGCAAAATTTTATCACTCGATTGCCCTGATCAACGAAGTAACGGCGATTGGGTAAGCCTGTAAGTGGATCATTGAATGCAAGAAATTCCAGCTTACGGTTCACCGCGTGCAACTCTTCTGTTCTGGCGTTTACCATGGTCTGTAAATTTTCTTTCATCAATTTGAGATCTTCGTTGCGCTTTTCAATTTGCTCTAAATAAAACAGTCGCTCAGTAACATCTCGTTCAATGGCCGCGAAATATTCCACCTTTCCATTATCAGATTTGAGCGGAAATATATTCATCTCCAACCAATAAGGTTGACCACGTTTACTGTAGTTAAGTATTGTCTCGCTAATTGGCTGCTGAGCTTCCAGGGCTGATTTAATTCTTTCCCGTGTTGCTTTGTCGGTATGATGTCCTTGCAGAATTCTGGGGGTTTCGCCTATTACCTCTGTCGCTGTATAACCTGTCAGATCTTCGAATGCTTTGTTGACGTAAACAATTTTAGGCCCGAG
>CAXQZJ010000157.1:0-17075 GCA_964228145.1 Alteromonadaceae bacterium
TGACCTTGTCGGCGCATCCCTGACCTGGAACTATGACTGGCTAACTTTACGCGCCGCTTATTTCCAAACCGATGCAGATATTCCCATTGGTGAAGCGCCTGCTGATAGTGCACTCACTCAAATTGCTTTACTGCAGGCTGGCTGGGCTGGTAGCCCTTATCCTATGATTGCTGATGAGATTAGCGTTGTTGGCGACACCTTTACCTTTGCAGAGTTTGGTGCCCAAATAGATTACAATGACTGGGTTGTGATTGCTGAGTACACCACACTTGATCTCAGCGATACGATTTTCCCGGACCAGGATAGCTGGTACTTGTCCGTAGGTAAGCGCTTTGATGACAAGATGATTCACGCGACTTACGGGGTCAACAAAGACGAAAGTGAGTTTTTGGTCGCCAAATACAATGTTCCTACCAACACGGGTACATCTTTGGATGTCTTGACCGTGGGTACCAATGCTGCACAAAACACATTGGATGTTGATGAGCCTTTTTACACAATCGGCTTCCGCTGGGACTTCCATGACTCAGTAGCATTGAAAATCGAGTTTACTAATACCGAAGATGACACGATTGATTCTGATATCAACCTGTTTCAGGTCGGTTTAGTTAGCGTATTTTAAGGAGATTGAGAATGAAAATGATGATCAAAAGCCTCGCGCTAACCACCGCTCTGTTTAGCACTGCTGTGTTTGCTGATATCGCGATTATCGTTAACCCGGCAAATACTGCCACCATCACCCAAGATGACGTGAGCAAGATATTTTTGGGTAAAGCCAAGTCCTTTCCAAACGGTGACCCTGTGGTGCCGATTAACCAAGGCGGGGCAATGGCCGACGAATTCAACGACAAAGTGCTGAGCAAGTCCAGTACGCAGATGAAAGCCTACTGGTCTAAGTTGGTATTCACCGGCAAGGGGACCCCTCCCAAAGAAGCCAGCGGCGACGATGAAGCCAAGAAGTTAGTTTCGGAAAACCCGAATCTGATCGGCTACATAGATGCCGCAAAAGTTGATGATAGCGTCAAAGTCATACTTACCCTGTAGCGATACAGACCCCGCCAGACAACTGGTGGGGTTTTTACCCTTTAAAAGCGCAGATAGAATGCGCTACACAACTGCTTAAACCCACTACTGTAATCCTCCCCATCTCGCACCACCAATGATTGATCTTGCAGGTCTTCGCTCAGGTTCGACCATTGTAATAATGATAACGAATCTTGACTGCTGATATGCTCTTTTACCCGACACCGTCGCTGCAAATAAAACCCATGCAATTGCGCCTGAGAGCAGATTGCGGCTTCAAGTGAGGCAGGCACCACACAAGCCAATTGCCCGGTGCCGCTGAGCAACCGTTTGGCGTGCTGCATCAAATCCGCGAAAGTCAGTGAGGTTTGATGCCGGGCGCGGTTTCGGTGATCCCCATTGAAAACCGCCGCAGGGAAATAAGGTGGGTTGACAATTATCCCGTCAATCTCCCCTTGTTGAAAAGCACCGACATCTTCGTTGACCATTGTCAAACGGGACGACCAGGGGCTGTTATTGGCGTTTTCTTCGGCCTGCGCCACAGTAGACTGGTCTATATCGATGCCAAACACCAGGCTATTGAGGTAACGTTGCGCCATCATCAAGGCCAATACCCCGCTTCCGGTGCCGATATCAAGTATCCGTCGGGGCTTATCAAAGCTCGCCCAGCTCCCAAGCAAAATGCTGTCGGTAGTGACTTTCATACTTGCCTTATCATGGGCAACAAAAAACTGTTTAAACCTGAATCCTTTGCCTGACATAAGACCTACTTTCACCCGTGTAACTATCAATGGCATACTTGCCACAAGTTTAACGAACATCGTGTCTTTATGTCTTTGGTTTCCTTCGAAATGGTGCAACAAGCTCAACAGCGGTTGAGTAAATTCTTAACGCCTACCCCAGTTTTTCAATCACGTATGCTTAATCACTGGTTGGGTCATCAGATTTATTTTAAAGCCGAGTGTTTACAGCGCACCGGTGCATTTAAAATTCGCGGTGCGCTAAACACTTTGGCGTGGTTGCAAGAGCAAGGCAAGCTCCCGGCTACCGTCGTGGCAAACAGTTCGGGCAACCACGCTCAGGCTGTCGCATTAGCAGCGAACCTGTTTGGCATTAAGGCAAAAATTTTTACCGCTCAAAATGTTTCCAAGGTTAAAGCTGCTGCAACTGAGTACTATGGGGCTGACCTTATCAGCTTTACCACCAGGGCAGAGGCGGATGCCGCGGTCGCTGCGGCAGCTCAGGAACCGGACCACTATTGGATTCCGCCCTTTGACCACCCTCAGGTGATAGCCGGTCAGGGTACAGCATTACTTGAGTCCGTTAATCAAATTGGTAGCGTTGATAGCGTCTTTGCCCCTTGTGGCGGTGGAGGTTTATTATCCGGTTGCTGGGTAACGGCCAATACAATGATGCCTGAATGTGAGGTTATCGGCGCCGAGCCCTTACTCGGAAACGACGCTGCCATGTCTCTGCAACTGGGCGAAATCCAACGTTTGAGTGCATCCCCTCAAACCCTCGCGGATGGCGCAGCTACCCTCGCTATCAGCCCGTTGACCTTCGAGCATTTGCAGCAATTAGATGACTTTTATCAGGTCGATGAAAGCCAAATTGCCTATTGGACTCAATGGTTACAGCATTTATTAAAGCTGCATGTCGAGCCCACATCAGCCATGACCATGGCAGCAGTCGCTGCATGGTGCCAGCAACAAGGTTCAGAAAAACAAGCGTTAGTGATATTGTCAGGCGGCAACATCGACCATCAGAAACAGACAGCAATTTGGCAGCAAGACTATTTACAGCAGCCGCCAATGCTGTAATCAATCGCCTAAATAGGCAAATCGAGGCACCCATGTGCCCTCGACCTCAACCTGCTCTGTAAACATCGACAAAGGCCTGACCCACAGGCCTCTGTCGCCGTAAAGCGGACGGTATACCACCAAATGCGTCTCGTCTTCACTGTGTCGCGCAACGCCTATCACCTCATAATTGTTGCCTTTGTAATGACGATAAGTGCCGGGTTTTACTGAGTTGGCCATACTCTACTCCATCGGTGGTTTGATACTGCGCACTAGATTAACGCTGATACATAGCAGGATGATTCGCCTCGGGAATCGCGTTTAAAATAAACTCACGCAAATCCTGATTTGATTGCTTTAAATCTTCACGGCGCAAATACATCATGTGCCCGCTACGATAGCCGGCGAAGCTCAATCGGTCGCGCATTTTACCACTCGGGTCCAATTGCCACATACTGTATTTAGCATCAAAGTAATTTGTAGCACCATCATAATAACCGGCTTGCACCAAGACTTTCAGAAACGGATTTTGTGCCATTGCCTGACGCAAATTTTCCCCGGTATAGTCACCGGAACGATCCCAGGGATGGACATTACCGAACATATTGTATTTCACATCGGTGACGTAGTTGAGCTCATGCTTAATGTAATGGTTTATGGCTGGCGTGAAAGCATGTAGCCAAGCGGTCAACTCTGCCCAATAGTCAGGTCTGTCACCGGTTTCACGCTTGTCGATACCCAAATAACGGCTATCTAACCGGCCCAGGGTTTTACCTTCATCTCGCAATAATGCTTTCCAGAAATAGGCGGTTGGAATATCCAGATTATTTTGCGCCACCTCACCGGGGGTTAATCCAGAGAAGCGTGCAACCTGATCAATTATTTTTTGGCGATGCTCAGCAGCCAAATAACCACCGCGGCTGAGTGCAGGCAGATACTCATCCAAGGCAAACTGCTCGACTTTGTCCAGTAACGCTGGCAAATCCAGAGACTGCAGGTCGCTGTCGAGCTTGTTATGATACCAGGCGGTAGCAGCGTAATAGGGCAAACGGTTAGCCGCTTTGACCGGTCCATCGCGTTTTAAACCTAAATCCGTTGGTGAAACCAACACAACCCCGTTTAGATACATCCATTGCTGGTTTTGCAATGCTAACGCCAGGCCTGAAACCCGGGTTGTGCCATAACTTTCACCGATGAGGAATTTAGGGCTCAACCAACGGTCATAACGAGAAACAAAGGTATTTAACCATTCGGCCAGATACTTCACATCCGCGTTGACGCCAAAGAACCGTTGCTTTTGTTGCTCCTTGCTAGGCAGATTCCCCTTCTCGTCAGGTAATACTCTGCTTAAGCCGGTATTGACCGGGTTCACAAATACAATATCTGCCACATCTAATACCGAAAAGGGATTGGTTTTAACGCCATAGGGCTGAACCGGGTAGCCTTCGTCATCGATGTTCAGTGTTTTAGGGCCGGTGTAGGCAATGTGCATCCACACCGAGGCTGAACCTGGTCCACCGTTAAATGACATAAGTAACGGACGCTGACCCGGGTTTTTGACGTCTGTCCGGCGATAATAAGTGTAAAACAAGGTTGCCACCGGGTTGCCCTCTTCATCCCAAACCGGTTGGGTGCCAGTCGTGGCATCATATTTCACCGTTTTACCTAAAATGCTGGTCTTATGTGAGGTAGTAACGGCGCTCTGGGCTTCGATTTTTGCAGATGCCGCCAACACAAGGCTCGACGACAACACATACATCGCCCACATTATCGTTATTTTTTTGATCATAATCTGACTCCCTTATTTGTTTCTATCCTAACCATAGCGGGCAGTTTGAGGTAGTCTTTAATCGCAATCTCAGGTTATTGGTCTTTTTTTGTCAGTTAACCCCGACGATGACTTTACAGCCCCAATGTAAGCAGCTATAACATCACTCATCTGACCAGATGGAGTTTTTGATGCATATTGATGAATTACTCGCCCAGGTGAATGCGGGTTCGCCTGATTTAATTATCCCGAAAACCTGGACGCAGGGCAGAACTGCATTCGGTGGTTTAAGTGCCGCACTGGTCTATCAGGCTATGCGTAGGGAAGTCGACAGCGAGCGGGTGCTGCGCTCTTTGACGATCAACTTTATTGGTCCTTTAACGCCAGACACACCTTACGAGATCACAACCGAATTATTGCGTGAGGGTAAAAATGCCCTGCAAATGACTGCTCGGGCGATTCAAAATGGTAAAGTCGCTGTAATGGCAGTTGCTGTTTTTGGTGCTGCCCGCACCTCAAAAATTGCTGTTGATGCTTGCTACAACCACCAGATGACGTTACCCAAAAAACCCAAGTTTATTCCGCAAATCCCCAAGGTCACGCCTAAATTTCTGCGCTACGTAGATTTAGCCATTGAAGACGGTCAGATGCCGTTCACCGGCAGTAAAAAGAGCCACCATCATGGATGGATGCGGTTTAGCGACGCGCCACAAGCAATTACCGATGCGCATCTGATTGCCCTGGCAGATGCCTGGCCCCCTGCACCACTACAAATGCTGCGATGGCCAGCGCCGGCATCGAGTATCAGTTGGAACCTGGAGTTTGTTCACCCACATCGCCCTATCGCCCCCGATGACTGGATTGCATTCCAAGCCTCCACCGTTCAAGCTGCTGATGGCTACGCCCATACCGAGGGCCATTTGTGGGACCCTCAGGGTGAGTTAATTGCATTGAGCCGTCAGGTTGTTGGCATTTTTGATTAATCCTTCAAATAGCGTGCTGCCAAACTGACGATCGGCGAGGCTGTTGGCTTACCATGCTGCCAGTCTCCCCCTTCTACGCCACTGCCGGCAATATCAATATGGGTGTAGGCTAAAGGTACTTGGCTGTTTATCCCGTGTTTGTCCAAACCCGACGCAATGGCTAAAAACGCCATCGGGAATTGATGCCCTCTGCTGGTCACGGCCGAGGCCGCATTGTTACTAGAAATAACATCATCAGCCAGTGTCCTTGGCGCTACAAAGCTGTAATCTTCCCGACGCGAGCGACTGATTTCACTCGGGTCCCCCCACAAATCTCCTACCGCAGCAAGGCGGGTAGCCTTACCCTGTGCATGGGCAGGCCCGTTGGCCACCAGTGCTGTATATGGACCCACAGCACGGGCAGCGTGTCCGGTTAATGTGGCGACTGAAAACAACTCTACATTGTCCTTTTGCACCGCTTGCTGGCGCAAATGACTTAATAAGTCACCCAACACCAGCCGACCCTCTGCATCGGTATTACCAATGCGCACATCAACACCGGCATGGGAGCGAATAATTTCATCTGGCACAAAGGCATCAGAGCCAATACTGTTTCGTACCAACCCCAATTCGGCAATCACTTCGGTTTGTGCCGGTTTCAGGTGTGCCACCGTCAACATAAACCCCGCGACAGCAGCAGCTCCCCCCTTGTCGCGGCTCATACCCGCCATATGTCCATTAACTTTTAAATCCGCGCCACCGGTGTCATAAACAATGCCTTTACCGGCAAACATCAAAGACTGTAAGGGCTTTTTCGGCGGCGTATAGGTTAGGCGAACCACTCTTGGTCGGTGCCGCTCCACCGCCATCGATGCTCGGGCAACCGCGAACAGCATAGGATAGTGCTTTGCCAGATCATCCTCGGGCGTAATAATTTCGACTTTCACCGGTGTCCCGTTAAAGGCCTGCTGACAGTATTCTGCGAACCGGATCGCACTCATTCGCTCGGGGTTGGTACCACACAAATCACGGGCCAACCGCCGGCCAGCTTCAACGCTGTTTAACCATTCACACTGCGCTGCCGACATTCCAACCATACCGATCCACTCAACCGGCTCGATGACATTTTCATCGAAGCGCTCGCGTGCCTCCAAAGGCTGCCATATCGCCTGGCAAGCTCCGAGATAGGCCGCCTCGGCCGCATGAGCGAAATGTGCGGGCGCTCCATCAGTCAGCACCTCAAGGGCAACTCTCGACGCCCCTGCATCTACGGCAAGTTTAATTCCTGTGGCGCTCGCGTCAGCAAACCGCCTGACGTCATCATAGTCTCTTTCTAACGGTCCTGTTGGCACAATAATGAGGCGTGACCCAGGCGCATCACTATGCTGTTTTAGCACAGCTTGTTTGCCTACACGTGCATCATGGCCCTGATACTGTTGCCAAACCTCCCTAAGCAGAAGATGCCGGGCTAACGCCTGTTGTTCACCGATAATGATCAGGGCATCGTAATCACTGTTTGCCAATTGCGCTTGTTCAGCTACATCGATATGGCGCGCTCGTGGAAAAGGCATAACTCACTCCGTTTATTTCATCACATTTAGCATAGCATTGAATTTACAGGCTTTACGTATCGGGTGGGCCTGTTGTTCAGTGCTAAACGGCAAAAGACATTCGTTTTGCTCTGTTGGCTTTGCCACGATTGCGCTCAAGCTTGTTTTCAGTATTGTGACAGAGCTGCACTCATTCGCGGCACGCGTTTACCGGCCCTCGCTCTGGCCCGCAAAAGCTACCCACCACAATAAAAATAGAAATGCTGAATAATAGCGTTTATTGTATGCCGCATAATGTATGCTAACTGACGGATAAATAAACTTTTTTAACCACCTTGGCTAGCAGTTTCAGAACAAAATAATGGGCGTATTTAAGCGTTCGTTTGCGAATAAAAAACACATCAACCTGCCGCTTTTCGGGAGAAAGCCAACAAATGGAATTTATCAAAAAACTCTTCAGCTTTATCTTTACGGTATGCATCTTACTGGTATTCTCGCTTGCTCTGCTGACCTACATCAATGATGGCGAAGAGGGCTTTAAACCATTTTTCCCGTTTAACGCAATGGACAAAATGGTAGAGGATATTTACCTGAAGCACAGCGCCAAATTTGAACCATCAGGAGACTATCATTCTGAACTTCATTCAGACCTGAACATCCCAAATGACTATACTGACATTGAGCAAGTCATCGATGACATTTACTTTTCCAGACCGTTTAACACAGGCTGGTCTTTTGTTTGTGACGCCTCGCTAGAAAACAGAGATTGCTATCAAATTTCTTACAACCCCTTCGCGAATAGCGCTTTTACCTTGATCAACGCACAAGGTAAGCAAGTGACAGTGAATATTGACTATGCGCTTCGCGAAAAAAGATGGGTGGTCAAGAGCTTGGAGGTGAGTGATGAGCGTATTGCACTCGATGGGCTGGGTGAGTATTTTTACGAAACCGTAGATTTACTCGAATTGTGTGCAAGTAATAGCGGAACAAGCGCAGAGCGGTTCTACTGCGGTGCCTATGGCCAGATTTTTCAGCGCCTCAGAGATGAACCCGGCAAACTGGCCGATTATCAAAACCTGCTGCTGGAAAGCGGGCGTATGGCAGGGCACGACTTCTCTGAAATTAAGTTATTTGTGCCGAATGAAAAGGCTATCGCGTTTTTGAAAAATAAAAACAGCGCCGCTGAATAAAAGCCCTTCGCTGCCAATGAATAATCAGACTTTACCCATCAGTCAGGCCTGTTGTTCTGTGCTAAACGGTAGTAGTAACTGATTTTGCTCTACTGGCTCCGCCACGCCGACACTCAGACCGACCAGCCTGATCCCGCGCCCTTGCGCGCGGGTCATCGCATGTTCGAGCAACTGGTTAAAGTAACCTTCATCATATAAACCATGCCGGTGTTCGACCGTGGTTTGCTGAAAGTCACTGAATTTAAGTTTCACTCCCTGAGACGCAATTTTTTCTGTAACCCCGCCGGCTTGCATCCTTTGATGCAACCTAGGCAATAGCGAATCAATTAATGCGGCGCACTGCTCGATGGTATACATATCTTGAGAAACGGTTTTTTCCACCCCGACCGATTTGCGCTGGCGACTGGTTACCACCGGGCGGGGATCAATGCCATGGCTACGCTGCCACAAACTGTTACCGAACTTCCCAAACCGACTAACCAAGGTCTCCAGTGAACTATTGCGCACGTCTTCACAGGTCTGTAAGCCAAGGGCTGCCAGTTTCTGCGCAGTGACCTTTCCAACCCCGGGGATCTTTTTCAGTGGCTGACGACGGACAAATGTATCGAGTTCATCAGGCGACACCACACAGATACCATCAGGCTTGTTCTCATCACTGGCAATTTTCGCCACAAATTTAATCGGTGCCACACCGGCTGACGCCGTTAACCCGGTTTGGGCAAATATTTGACGGCGTATTTCTTCGGCAATCAAGGTCGCAGAACCATGTAATAAGCTGCAATCCGTCACATCCAGATAGGCTTCATCCAGAGACAGGGGTTCAATAAGAGGAGTAAAAAGACGAAATATCTGACGAATCTGTTTCGATATCGCCTGGTACACCTCCATTCGTCCTTTAACCAACACTAATTGCGGGCACAACTTGACCGCCTGTGCGGTTGGCATGGCAGAATGGATGCCAAATTTACGTGCCTGGTAATTACAGGTACTGATAACACCACGTTGACGATGACTTCCACCTACGGCCAGGGGAACATCACGCCACTGCGGATTGTCCCGCATTTCCACAGCTGCGTAAAAGCAGTCCATGTCGATGTGTATTAGCTTTCGCATAGATGTTGCTACAGCAACGGCCCCTTTTGTTTGACGACGCCACTGTATTTTGAAAGAAAACTGTATATTTGTACAGTTTCTAGGTGATAAAAAACCCCGCATATGCGGGGTCAGAAAGTCAGATGATTTGGTCTTTTTTCCATTCAGCGAGTTTCTTTTCCCGCGCCATTTGCTTTTCCATTCTGGCTTTTTTACGGTCACAAGGCTCTGGACAATCACACGCTTTTTCAATGCCCAACGTGCCTAAGCCACCACAACTTCCAGATATGGACTTGCGTTGCACAATATAGCCAACAGCCATGATGCTGATAACAATAAGAAAAATCACAAACGCCAGAATAAAGGTACTCACTACCACCTCAATATTTATCGGTTAATCACGTAAAAAAGGCTCAAACTGCGGGGTATTATACGTGGTAAATTCACCATTTTCCCGCTTAATCAACAACACCGGCAATTGGTGCTGCAAAGCGAACGTTTTGGCCTGTTCAAAGCCCATTACGTTCAATGCTGTCGCCAAACCATCAGCGGTCATGCTGGATGGATGCACAACGGTAACAGACACCAGGTTATGGGTAATCGGCTTACCGCTGCGTGGGTCAATCAAGTGAGAAAAACGCTGACCATCTCGCTCATAGTAGTTCCTGTAATCACCCGATGTCGCTATGGCGTTATCACCAATTGAGACAATCTGTTGTACAGCACGTTCCATACTGACCGGCTTTTCTATGGCAATATTCCACGCTTGGTCTGCTGGTTTTTTGCCCGAAAGGCGCATCTCACCACCAATTTCCACTAAGTAATTAGCTATGCCATAAGCTTCGAGCAATTCGGCAACCACATCGACACCGTAGCCTTTAGCGATGGTCGACAAGTCAACATACAGTCCATCAATATCTTTACTCAGTTGCCGCCCATCAATTCGCAGATGCTCTATGCCTGTCGCGGCTCTGGTAGCCTGAATGAGCGCATCAGATGGCACTGTCTCTGGCCGCGCCTGAGGGCCGAATCCCCACAAATTAACCAAGGGGCCGACCGTGACATCCAGCACACCATCGGTTAACTGTGCAAGCCGGATGGCTTCATTGAGTACAGTGATAACACCGGTGGATACATCCACCCCTTGACCCGCTGCCGCTTGATTGAATTTAGACAATTCAGAATCCGGATCGTAGGTCGACATTTGACGATTCACTTCAATCAGCGCAGCGTCCACCTCTGTTTGCATTTGTGTCCCGCTAGGCGAGCCTTCAACGCCAATCCACTTCACCGTATAAGTGGTTCCCATGGTGCGACCCTGAATGGTCTCTAACACTTGTTCTGAGTTGTTGGCTGCCGGCTGACAAGCGGTCAACACCAACAAGATAAGGCAGCCTAATATACAGCGCATTCGCTTTTTCCTTTTAGGTAAACAACAGCAACAAAAAAGGGCAGTTAACTGCCCTTTTTCACGTCATCGGGTTTAGCCCCCGAAATCATCCAACAGGATGTTTTCATCTTCTACACCCAACTCCTTGAGCATATTGATGACCGCGGCGTTCATCATAGGCGGCCCACACATGTAGAACTCACAATCTTCTGGCGCCGGATGATCTTTCAGGTAGTTTTCCAGCAATACATTGTGAATGAAGCCAGTGTATCCTTCCCAATTATCTTCGGGCTGTGGATCAGACAGCGCCACATGCCATTGGAAGTTGTCGTTTTCTTCAGCCAGCATATCGAAATCTTCTACATAGAACATTTCGCGCTTGGAACGCGCACCATACCAGAAGCTAATCTTACGATCAGTTTTCAGACGGCGTAGCTGGTCGAAAATGTGTGAACGCATCGGCGCCATACCAGCACCACCACCAACAAACACCATTTCTGCGTCTGTCTCTTTGGCAAAAAACTCACCGAATGGACCCGAGATAGTGACCTTATCACCTTCTTTCAAGCTCCAGATATAAGATGACATCTTACCAGCTGGCAAGCTCAGGTTATTGGGTGGCGGCGTAGCGATACGCACGTTCAGCATAATAATGCCTTTCTCTTCTGGATAGTTTGCCATCGAGTAGGCGCGGATGGTTTCATCATCCACCTTAGATTCGATATCAAAGAAGCCAAAGCGCTCCCAGTCCGGGCGGTACTCTTCGGGAATATCAAATTCTTTGTACTTAACGTGGTGAGCAGGTGCCTCAATTTGGATGTAACCACCAGCACGGAACGGCACGTCTTCGCCATCAGGAATTGCTAACTTCAGTTCTTTAATGAAGGTCGCTTTGTTGTCATTAGATACTACCGTGCATTCCCACTTCTTGATACCGAAGATTTCTTCTTCAAGCTCAATTTTCATGTCCTGCTTAATGGCAACCTGGCAGCTTAAACGACATCCCTGACGCGCTTCACCTTTGGTGATGTGATCCAGTTCAGTCGGCAGTATTTCACCACCGCCCTCTTTAACGTGAACAGTACACTGACCACATGAACCACCGCCACCACAGGCAGATGAAACGAAAATGCCTGCGTTAGCCAGCGCACCCAGTAGTTTGTCGCCGGGTTGAGCAGTAATCGCCTTGTCAGGGTCATCGTTAATTAAAATTGTTACATCGCCGCTGGGCACTAATTTCGACTTAGCGAAAGTAATGATACTTACCAGCAGTACGACCACGGCGATGAACATGCCAACGCCCAGAAAAATATCAGTTGGGTTATCAAACATAAATGTTCGCCTCGCTTACAGTGAAATACCAGAGAATGACTGGAAGCCCAGTGCCATCAGACCGGCTGTAATAAATACAGAACCCAGTCCACGTACGCCATCCGGCATGTCTGCATATTTAAGTTTCTCGCGTACCGCAGCCAGTAATACGATGGCAATCGCCCAACCGATTCCACTGCCTACACCGTAAACAATACTTTCGGTGAAGTTGTAGTCGCGTTGAATAGCGAAGGCAACACCACCAAAGATGGCACAGTTCACCGTAATCAGTGGCAAGAAGATACCCAGTGCGTTGTACAGCGCAGGAAAGTACTTATCCAACGTCATTTCCAAAATCTGGACAAGCGCGGCGATGACACCGATAAATGTCAGAAAGTTAAGGAAGCTCAGGTCGGCGTCTTTAAATCCAGCCCACTCCAAGGCACCGGGTGCCAGAAAAGTAGAATAAATAACTTGGTTAACCGGTACCGCAATACCGAGTACAACGACCACTGCTACACCTAGGCCCATCGCGGTTTTTACTTTCTTGGATACGGCCAAAAAGGTACACATGCCGAGAAAGAAAGTCAGTGCCATATTCTCTACGAATATCGCACGAATCATTAGGTTTATATAATGTTCCATCAATTACTCCTTAGGCTCGACCTGGTCTTTCTTAATGGTGCGAATTGCCCAGATTAGGCCACCGATTAAGAAGAACGAACTAAACGGCAGAATTAACAAGCCATTCGCCTGATACCAACCGTCGTTTTGCACCAGTGGCAAAATTTCAAAGCCCAGCAAGGTACCGAAACCAAATAGTTCTTTGATAACACCTACGACGATCAGTACGAAGGAGTAACCCAAACCATTACCGATGCCGTCAAGCAGGCTCATAAAGGGCGGCGACTTCATTGCATAGGCTTCAGCGCGCCCCATTACGATACAGTTAGTAATGATCAGACCCACGAATACAGAAAGCTGCTTCGAGATCTCATAGCTGTAAGCTTTGAGTATTTGGTCAACCACTATTACCAAAGACGCAATGATGGTCATCTGCACAATAATTCGCACGCTAGATGGAATCGCATTACGGATCATTGAGATAAACAAGTTAGAAAACGCACAAACCGCGGTCAGTGCTAACGACATTACCAATGCTGTTTCCAGCTTGGTGGTCACTGCTAATGCAGAGCATACGCCAAGAATTTGCAGTGCGATGGGGTTGTTGTCCAGGATTGGCCCAAACAACACCTTTTTCATTTCTTTAGTATCAGCCATGACTTAGCCTCGCTTCAGCTTTTTCAGGTAAGGACCAAAACCGTTCGCGCCTAACCAGTATTCCAGTTGCGCATTCACACCATTGGAGGTCAGCGTAGCGCCAGATAACGCGTCTACGGCATATTGGTTATTCTCGCCGGCGTTTTTCTTCACTTCGATAGCGACTTCACCGTCTTTGAATAACTTTTTTCCGTCCCATTGTGCTTTCCAGCTTGGATTGAGGACTTCGCCACCCAACCCAGGGGTCTCTTTTTGCTGATAATAAACCAGTTCGCGGGCCGTTTGACCGTCGGCATCTATGGCCAGGAAGGCATACATTAGATCCCACAGACCGCTGCCGTGTACTGGCAAGATGATACGCTGTAATTCACCCGCTTCATTGTTTACCAGATAAACACTGGCAACATTGGGGCGACGCAAAATACCGGCGATGTCTGGCACAGGTTTGATGCTCTGCTCCGGATCGCGGGCTGCAGTGTACATGTCATAATCTTCAGCAGGTTTTTCAACGTATTCGCCGGTTTCCAAATTAACAAAACGCTCTTCAACGTATTGATTGTAGGTACCGGCGATATCGCCGCTGGCCTGTTGTAACAAGCCGGCTGCTTCGAGGATGTTAGTTTGTTTATCCAGCTTGGCATTTTTTTGCTGTAGATCACGTAAACCTACTGCTGCGCCTGACACCACAATGGAACAAACCAGACACACGCTCAGCACCACGCCAAGGGTTTTAGCAAATGTTTCTTTCTTAGCTGACACGAGCGATCCTCCGCTTGATATTGCTTTGCGCGACAAAATAATCGAATAACGGTGCCCATAAATTAGCGAAAAGAATCGCCAACATGATGCCTTCCGGGAAGGCTGGGTTTAACACACGAATCATCACAGCCATAAAGCCAATCATGATGCCGTAGGCCCATTTACCCTTATTTGTGAACGACGCGGATACCGGATCGGTTGCCATAAAGAACATACCGAAAGCAAAACCACCGACTACCAGGTGCCAATACCATGGCATCGCTAGCATTGGATTATCGCTGGCACCTGCCAACAGGTTAAGCAGCAGGGAAAATACCACCATGCCTGCCATAACACCGCCGACGATACGCCAGGACGCAATGCGCATATAGATAATAAACAAGCCACCAATCATGATTGCGAGGGTCGATACTTCACCCACAGAGCCTTGAATGTTACCGAAGAAGGCGTTCCACCAATCCGCGGTGCCAAACGACCAATCGGTCATTTCGCCACTGGCGGCCTGACTCAGCTTAGTCGCGCCTGTGTAACCATCGGCAGCAACCCAAATCGCATCACCTGAGATTTGCGCAGGATACGCAAAGTACAGGAAGGCACGGCCGGATAGCGCCGGGTTCAGGAAGTTACGTCCGGTACCACCGAAGACTTCTTTAGCGATGACAACACCGAAGGTGATACCTAGCGCCACCTGCCACAATGGAATGGTTGCAGGTAAAGTCAGGGCAAACAACACGGAGGTAACAAAGAAACCTTCATTGATTTCATGCTTACGTACCGAAGCAAACAGCACTTCCCAGAACGCCCCTACGATAAAAGTCGTTGCGTAGATAGGTAAGAAGAAACAAGCACCATAGAAAAACAGCATCATAGTGCCGGCTTCAGCACCTAACTGACCGCCAAGCGCAGTAAAGAGTTCCGCCTGCCACATGTCTGGCAAGCCAAAGCCTTGCAAAATTGCGGCATTAGCCTGTTGACCGACATTGAACATGCCGTAGAACATCGCCGGAAAGGTTGCCATCCACACCATGATCATGATGCGTTTCAGGTCGATACTGTCTTTAACGTGGGTTGAGGCTTTATTCACCTTACCCGGCGTATAGAAGATTGTTGCAGCAGCTTCGTACAGGGCGTACCACTTTTCGTGTTTACCACCAGGCTCGAAGTTTGGCTCAATTTTTTCTAAGTAATCTTTTAAGCTCATGGATTACCCCTCTTTCTCAATGGTCGTGAGTACATCACGCAAAATCGGACCATAGTTATATTTGCCGGGGCAAACATAAGTACATAACGCCAGATCTTCTTCATCCAGTTCCAGACAGCCTAATGTCTGGGCACCATCGGTATCACCGGAGATAAGATCACGTAACAGCAATGTAGGTAATATATCCAACGGCATAATACGTTCGTAGTTACCAATCGGTACCATAGAACGGTCTGAACCATTGGTGGTTGTCGTCATGTCGAATAAACGCTTGGGATTCAGGTGCCCCAAATAAGCGCGGGTCACCGAGTGCTTTTTGCTGCCAGGTGCAAGCCAGCCAAAAAACTCTTTCTCATGACCTTCAAGCAATACCGCGATGGCATTGTGATAACGTCCAAGATAGCCGTGTACGCCAGACGCTTTATGGCCGTGCAATACCGTACCTGAAATAATACGGTAATCTTGTTCTGCAACTTCGTTGGCGACCAATTCTTCAGTGCTGGCACCGACTTCGGTCTCCACCAAGCGAGGATTTTTGACCAAAGGACCCGCCAGCGAAATCACTCGGCGTGTATCAATCTGACCGGTAGCCACAAACGCACCAAACGCCATCACATCCTGATACCCGATGTGCCATACAGTTTTATTCAAACCGGCTGAATCGAGGAAGTGGATATGGGTACCGACCAAGCCCGCAGGGTGAGGGCCAGCAAACTCATTAACGTCAACGTTTGCACCGCCGGTAGGAATATCCGCACCAGGCGCTTTACTGACATACACCGTGCCATCAGTCAGTTTATTGATTACCTGCAGGCCACGCTCAAAATCGGCTTTGCGTGTGGCAATGATGACCGCTGGGTCCGCCGCCAATGGACTGGTGTCCATAGCGTTCACGAAAATTGCAGCAGGTTTGCTATCGATAGCAGGCACTTTAGAGAAAGGACGGGTACGCAACGCAACCCATAAGCCGCTGTCGACTAATGCTGTGCGTAACGCTTGCGCATCGGCACTGGTCACATCGCTAAAGCTTTCAAAGGTTAACTGGGCGTCGCCTTGTTTTTCAATCACAACGGATTGTAAAACACGCTTTTCGCCACGGTTTACTTCGATTACTTTACCGGCTGCCGGCGCCGTGAATTTCACGCCAGGATTCTTTTTGTCTTCAAAAAGAACCTGACCCTTTTTCACTTCGTCACCTACCTGCACATGCATGGTAGGACGCATACCGACATACTCTTCACCCAAAACAGCTACCCGGCTAACCGGATTTCCGCTTTGAATGGCCTGCTGGGGGGCTCCCGTAATTGGGAGGTCTAAGCCATGTTTGATTTTTATCATATGCTATTGCACTACTCTGAAAATAAAAAAGAACCGAATTCTGTTCAGGCCTGTTTTGCGCCGAGTATCTCGACACACTTCTACAGGTTCTCTGCTTTTCAGCGTTTTGCCCGCCGCATTCAGTGATGCGTAGCTCGGACAAATACCAACCCTTATAACTACTCAAGCCAACAACACAGCGGATTTGAGACCTGCCGTGCGAACGTCCTGTTTATACGTTTGCTGTTGATGTCGCGTTTACCCGCGGATCTGCACTGCCACGCTTACTGCAGCAATCCGTTGCGCGATCAAATACTTATAAGGATTGATTTAAGCTCGGAATTTTAGCATTAAAGCAACCGTTTTCGCTACGCTATTTATAGTTTAAAGACACATTTGTGTAAAAAATCCGTAAAAACAAAAAAGCAGACC
>CAXQZJ010000158.1:0-13494 GCA_964228145.1 Alteromonadaceae bacterium
GTCATCGGAATTGCAACAACCAGGCCTTGAACTGTGGTGGTCAGTGCCGTTGAAATACCGCCAGCCATCAACTTAGGGTCACCGGTACCAAACAAGGTAATTTGCTGGAAGGTAATAATCATACCTGTCACCGTACCCAACAGACCCATCAGTGGCGCGATAACAGAAATCATTTTGATCAGGGTCAGGTTACGCTGCAACTTTGGCATTTCGGCCAGAATGGCCTCTGTCAGGTGCAATTCTAGCGCCTCTGTGTCGGCATTAGGATGCTGGTCACGTACCTGCATCACACGGCCAAGAGGGTTGTTGCCTTTAGGTGTGTCTGATTTAAGCTGCTTGTTGATTTTCTGACGGACCAGGAACAAGGTGATCATGCGTTCAAGGGCGAGCAGCAGACCAACCGCACCGACAGCCAGAATGATGTAACCGATTAAACCACCGAACTCAATGCGCTCCATAAAGGTCGGCGCTTGTACCAATAGGCCCAGAATAGAACCACCAGTGGGGTCGATTCCAAATTTAACCAGCTCACCAGAAGAGTTCTCCAGTGCCTCGGCGGAGGCCAGGAATCTGTCAACCGGCTGACGTTTCAACTCCAATACCGAGTTGGTGTTGCCATCAAATTCCAGGTATTTGCCATCCGCAACCATAGCGAGAGGACCCACACGAACAATCGACTTCTGGGTGCGGTTACCATCAGCCTCAATGACTTCAGCGGTAAAGCGGGTCACTTTGCCTGACTCTGTCATCTCGCGCTGAATCTCAAACCATACGCGCTCGATTTCCTCAATTGACGCCATTTGAGAGCCGGTTCCCATGGATTGGGCAAGCTCATCAAGGAACTCCCCGCGGCCCGGAATTTGTGCTGAAATCATTGAATTGGCAAACTTGCTGCGGGTATCGCCTGCAACCTGCTGTAAAACACCGAACAACTCTTTTAACGAGCCCTTACGCTCGTCCAGCGCTTGCTTCAGATCTGCCAGTTTAAAGTCATTTTCTTCACTGGTGGTTTCCAGTTGTTCTGACAAGCGCTCTTGCGCAGCTAACCGCTCGCGGGCGTCACGCAACATTGCGTCTTGTTGAGCAACTTGAGCAGCAAATTCCTTTTCGCGGGCTTCGTTTTGTTTGTATTGTTCAAATTTACCCTGCTCAAGTTGTTGAAGCAGTTCGTCAAGGTTCAGAGCCTGATCCTGCTGGGCAACAGCAGCGGTAGTAAATACACCGGCTAGCAGGCTAATCGCGATTTTTTTGAATACGTTTTTCATTGTCATTCAGCTCTTAGTCGGTAATGGCTACAGGCAGGGTTAACAGGTCAGGGGCCATTTGTTTTCTGGCCATGCGCAGTCCCTTGGCGATGGATGAACGATAGCTATCATCTAACTCTACCCATGCTTTGCGATTTTGATTCCAAACGCTCTGGAACTTACCATCGCGGGTTTGGAACACCAGTACGCTGCGACCGACCCGCAAGAACTCGACGTTCTGCTCTTGGCCGTTGACGTTATGCTTGGCGGTGTAGGCCTCCATACTGCGGCTGAAGTCCATCTCGATTTGATAGGCTTCCATTACGCGGCGAAACTTTTCAGATGGAGCAACGTCGGCGCGATCCATCATGTCTCGTAAACCAGCAACACGATTACGGCGCTCATCCAGCAGGAAAGGAATGTCAGCTTCGACAAACTGTGCCAGACCTTCAATCATACGCAGCATCAAAGGGGTGATCTGGCGCTCGATCACGCTGACTTCGTCCATTGCGCTGTTTAAATTAGCCATTTCAGATTGCTGATTGGCGATCAATTTCCGCATTTGAGCGTTATAGACTTCCAGATCTGAAATTTGCTTATTCAGGCTTTTAAACTGTTGCAGTTTGCTGTCCATCGAATCGGCGATTTCGTCAATATTACGCTGCGTTTTTGCAGCCGATTGATTAATTTCTGTCGCAGTATCAATAGCAGGTTGCAGCTGTTCTTCCTGCTGTGCCAGCGAGTAGCCGCTAAAGGTAATAGCACTGCTGAACATCACAACGGGTAACGCTTTGCGTAATGTCATAGGTTAGTTTCCAGAAAGTTGTGGTCTATTTAGGCCATTTCGAATTTGGGCGTAGGATAGGGGGAAGAGGTGACAGTTTTATTACAGGCTGTAAAAAAGCGCCGCAAATGCGACGCTTTTTTTACGTTTTGGTGACAGTAATATGTCGTTAGAAACTGCGAGAATAGGTCAGACTAAAGCTGGTTCCTACCGTTTCTTTCCACATTGTCAGACCTTCTTGAATGAGCTCCTTGTCTTCATCCAATATGTTCTGAACTTTAAACTTGATCGTGGTGTTAAAGTCAGGGAAGTAAGAGTAAACCACATCAACTGAATGGAAAGGCTCTTCCATGGCATCTTCAAACCCACTGACACCAGGAACAATGATACGTTCACCAAAGGCGTTGTAGACTAATGATGCAGAGTGATTACCGTCTTTTGAGTCCCAACCAGCCTGAAGGTTTAGCACCCATTCTGAGTGACCCACAAGGCGACGTTCATCATTGGTAATCGGCGTGGTTACGCGGCCACCTAATGCATCAGTCACCTGTTGTGTGTACAAAGAGTTTGGATCATCGCTGCCAATTTTTACATTTGAGTCAGACAAGGTAATGTTGCCGCTGACAAAGAAGTCGCTCAAGTCGTCAGAGACGAATACCAGGTCTTGTAAAAATTCAAACTCAATACCGTAAACTTCACCTTCCACGGCATTCGCTGTGAGTAGTTGAGGGGTTCCCTCACCACCTGACAACTCAACCATTTCAATCGGGTTAGTCATATCTTTGTAGAACAAAGCAACAGACATGTTATTGCCGGTTTCTTTGTACCATTCCCAGCGTACGTCGATGTTTTTCAACTCGGCACTTTGTAACATTGGAGATCCGCGCACTAAGAACTCGGTGAGGGGATCGATAAAGAAGCTGGTGCTGATGTCGCGTAAATCGGGACGAATCACAGTTTCACTGACGTTTAAGCGGAACTGCATTTCTTCATCCATGATGTAAGTTAATGCCAGTGATGGGAAGATGTCATCCTCGTTATACACGGTTTCTGCGATTTCTTCAGACTCCACTGCAAAGATGTCTTCATGCTTGGCAAACGGAATGTTTACCTGCTGGAAGTTTTCCCAACGCAGACCACCACTGATACGCCATTTTTGGTCGATAAAGGCATCGGCCATCAAGTAATAGGCTTCCAGTTTGGTGGCGGCTGCGTAGGCATCGCCATCCGCGGTACCATCCTGAAACAGGCCGCGACCTGTCGAGCTATTATAAAACTCCGGATTGCCGATGGCGCTGTCGCTGAAGATTTCACTCAGGGTGTAACCCTGTTTAAACGTGTCGTCGATACCGAAGTGACGAATACCAATTTCGACGCTTTCTGCATCGCGGGTTTTTTCCCAGTAATCACCACCAAACTTTATCTCAACTTCGTAGCCATCGCCCGCCAGTGGAATTCCGACGTTCCAACCACCGGTATCAGATTGGTCTTCGAGATCCTGGTAAACACGGTTCAAGTTAGTTGCTGACAAGTCCTGCAAGCCAGAATAAACCACTGCACCATTGATAGTTTCCGTTTCAAAGGTGGCTTCAATCTGATCAGGCGAGTAACGGGTGGCTTCGCTGGTACCCAAATACCAATCAAAGTACATAAAGTTGTACTCTGGGAAGTTGTGGGTGCCTTTTAATTGATGGGTGATCATTTCCCGTTCTTCGAAAATGATATCCAAACGGCGTAACGCAGTGGTGTCGTCAGACTCATTGGCATCGAAGTAGTCACGATTACGCACACGGTCACGCATGTCGTGGAGGATCATATTGGTTAGTTCAATACGATGGTCTTTGAGAATTTCAAAGCCCAGGTTAAACATGCCACTCCAGGTTACACTGCGTTCGGTAGACGGGCCGTTAGAGTACTTGGTAAAACAGGTGTCGCCACTGTCGTCACAACCACCGCCTAGGTCAGAGCCGTTTTGCTCGTTAGACACAGACCACTCGTGATCATACGCAACTGTAGACAGGAAACCGAACACCACATCTTCATTGAGGTCGAAGCGGTTGCCCAAAGTAAAGCCCAGGCTGGCATCCGGGTCGACAGATTTTACCGTTGGACCAATATTCCAGTTCAGTGCACCCAGTAAGGCTTGAGTATCGGCCAGGGTGGTCGCAGAAGTGCCTTCAATGCCCCGGGAGCCTTGGTTGGCAAAAGCGGTAGCAAACTCTACCGGCAGAGCACGGGTACCGTCATCACTGCCTAACCAGTCATCATTGCCTCCTGCATAAAAATAACCGTCATCAGAATTATTGGTGTTCCATCCGGTGCCAATACTGGCATTCATAGTAAATTCAGTCGGAATAGATTTAGTGCGGATGTTGACGTTACCGCCACCGAAATGGCCTGGCATATTCGGCGAATAAGATTTCTGCACATTCAGACTTTCAATGATGTCCGATGGGAACAAGTCCAATGGTACCACTGAGCGGGTTGGATCCGGAGAAGGAACTGTCATCCCATTAAGCTGGGTGCTCGAATAGCGTTCACCCAAGCCACGGACGTAAATAAACTTGCCGTCAACCAGCGTCAGGCCTGTGATTCGTCGCAACGCTGATGCCGCATCGCCATCACCTGTGCGGGAAATTTGCTCAGCGCCCATGATATCTGCCACGAAAGCCTGGTTTTGTCGTTCTTGTAATACCGCGGCTGAACTGCCTTTCAATCGGGCGCCTTTAGTGACGACCTCGTCGATCAGTTGTTCTTCCGTGCTTTCGGTTTCCTGCGCCAGAGCAGGGGACAAGCCTGCAATACTTGCCAGTACGGCAACGCTAAGCGCCTTTAATGGAAACCTTTGAGAAGGCTGTTTCATTTTAAACCTCATGAAAAAGTGAAAAACAAAAGGCTTGATTCCGACGGTGTTTGGGAATGGCCTTTTGTTTTTGAAATGGGATTTATCATGTTGGATAAGGGCTGGCCAAAGCCAGCCTGTTGTCCAGGGCGTGGGTTATTCCAGACCCACGGTAACCCATCCAGCGGTCCAATCGTTTTCACCGTCAAGTGCGCCGATAAAGTCGACACTGTCAAAGAATGAATCCAGTGTAGACATATCGAAACCCGCACCTAACAGGTCAGAGTCAGACGTTGGCTGATACCCATCGATACCAACTGTTGCTTGAGTCATCACGCTGTTGCCGGTTTGGCTGGCGAACCAATCTGAGGTGCTGAAGCTATCGTCACCACCACCAAAGTTATTGGCATCGGCACAAGCGACCACTGAGTGAGTCAGCGTCAGGTCAGTTGCTGCGTCGTCAGATTGTGCATTGGCAATCGACTCAGCACCATTCACACGCAGACAGTTGCTGTAGGTATCGCCACCGGTCACAACCAGGTTTTTGATATCACCCGCAGTACCGTTACGTAAGCGCACACCGTTGGCGCCGTCAGCACCGATAATGGTGACGTTAGCCAGCATTGGTGTAGTCAGCGGCGTCCAGCCTGGATTATCTTCGTTGTTGTCGGCTTCGATGGCATTGTCACCCGCTGAAGTCCCTTGCTTAATCAGGACGTACTGCGCTTTACCTGTCCAACCAAAAGACCAATCCAGTGAGTCATCTCCAATAGCCGTCAGAACTAAGTGCTTAACATTTACTGTGCCACCGAAGAACTCAACACCGTCATCCAAGTTTTCGTGAACATGGATGTAATCAACTTCAGTACCAGAACCGATACCGGCAAAGCTGATACCGTTTAGCTCATCACCGGCCGCAAGCGCTTTACCCGCATGCTTAACCACAATGTATTTCAGCGTACCTGAGTTATCTTCCGGGTCATTGCCACCATACAGACCGGCATCACCTTCAGCAGGCACACCACAGTTGGCAAGTTCTGATGCAGAAGTAGCGTCGTCGTCACCGGTGTTACATAAGTTGGTAGGGGCATTCCCCAGTAACACCAGACCACCCCATTGACCGATTGAGGTTTCAGCGCCGGTCATATCCTCTGAAGAGGTGAAAATGATGGGCTGAGTGGCACTGCCAACCGCTTCAATCTTAGAACCGCGACGTACAACCAGGAAGTCATCACCGGTTTCGCCAAAGATTGTGGTGCCTTTTTGAATATACAGCGTCGCACTGTCAGCGTTGTCATTACCGACTGCCAGACGACCTTTGATTACCCAGTGAACATCATTGGTTAGCTGTACATCAGATGTGATGACCATGTCTTCAGCAATTTCGTATACAGGCTTGTCAGTAATTTCAGGGAAATTAGCCGAGACGTCAGTTGCTTGCATAACCGCTACATCAGCCGGGATGTTAGAGTTTACCGCAACAGTCCAACCTTCCATCCAGTTATAGCTTCCGTCGAAGGCACCAATATAGTCGGTGGACAGGAAGAAGCTGTCATCGTCAGACATATCGTAACCGTTACCTAGCAGAGGTGAGCCAGACTTAGGTGTGAAACCATCTGTAGATAATTGCAGCTCAGCCTGTGAGCCCGCGCTGTTAGTGGTTTGACTTTCGAACCAGCTTTGGGTGTTTTGGTCGCCAATCATATCGCTACCGAACGCGCCAGATGCATCACAACCAATAATAGAGTGAGTCATGCTCAACGAGCCATCAGCGGCATTAGCCTGAGATTCGGCACCGTTAACGCGTAAGCAGTTGGTGTAGCTTTCGCCGCCTGAAACCACGACGTTTTTGAGGGTACCGGCGGTTCCGTTACGTAAACGAATACCTTTTGTACCCGCCGCACCGACGATGGTCACGTTGGAAATCATCGGTGTGGTTAATGGTGTCCAATCAGGATTGTCTTCATTGTTATCCGCTTCAATGGCGTTATCGCCACCGGCTGCAGATTGCTGGATATACACGTTTTGTGCTTTACCCGTCCAACCAAAAGACCAATCCAGCGAGTCATCACCAATGTCAGTCAATACAACATTTCGAACATTGACCGTACCACCGAAGAATTCAATACCATCGTCCAGATTCTGGTGTACCTGAATGTTACGTACTTTGGTACCTGAGCCTATACCAGCGAAACTGATACCGTTGAGCTCATCACCTGTTCCCAGGGCTTTACCCGCGTGCTTAACCACGACGTATTGGATAGTACCTGAGTTATCTTCAGGGTTATCACCGCCGTAAAGGCCGGCATCACCCTCAGCAGGTACACCACAGGTGGCCAGTTCGGCATCAGAAGTATTTTTGTCATCACCGGTGTTACACAGGTTAGTCGGTGCATTACCTAGTAACACAACGCCACCCCATTGACCGATGGACACTTCTTCGCCTGTCACATCCTGAATGGAAGTCATGGTGATGGGGGCTGTTGACGCACCCAAGGCTTCTATTTTGGAACCACGGCGTACAACCAGGAAATCATCGCCGGTTTCGCCAATCAATGTGGTATCACTTTGAATGTAAAGTGTTGCGCTATCGGCATTGTCGTTACCCACACCGGTTTGACCATTGAGAATCCAGTGTGCGTCATTAGTCAAGGTAACGTCTGCAATAAATGTAGTGTTTTCTTGCAGCTTATACACTGGCTTGTCAGTCAATTCAGGGTAGTCAGCAGAAACGTCGGTCGCCAAGCCTTGTTGCAGGGCGTTCTGAACGTCAGTGGGGAAGCCACCTTTGATACCCACAGTCCAACCATCCATCCAGTTATCGCCGCTTGGGTTGAATGCACCAGCGTACACGCCACCAGTGAGCACCAATTCAGAACTGGTGGTTGGGAAATAGCCATTATCTTCCAGACCAAGGTCCGCAGCCGCAACGACCTTGTTGCCGGATTGGCTCAGGAACCATTCCTCTGTGGTTTGACCGCCAAAGCTGTCAGAGCCAAAGTTGTTGGCAGGGTTTTCACAGGCAACCACTGAGTTTGTGATAGTTAATTCACCGCTTACGGCGTTGCCCTGTGCTTCAGCACCGTTAACGCGCAAACAGTTACTGTAGGCTGATGGGCCAGTCACGAACACATTCGACAATACGCCAGCGGTCCCGTTGCGCAGGCGCACACCATTAGTGCCATCGGCACCCACGATGGTAACGTGAGAAACAGTCGGTTTCGTCAGAGGCATCCACTCTGGATTATCCTCGTTGTTATCTGCTTCAATGGCGTTGTCACCACCTTCTTCACTTTGCTGGATATAAACGAACTCAGCACTACCGGTCCAACCAAACGACCAATCTAACGAATCGTCACCGATATCAGTCAGAACAACATGACTTACATTAACCGTACCGCCGAAAAATTCGATACCATCGTCGAGATTCTGGTGAACCTGAATATGATCGACAGTGGTGCCAGAACCAATACCGGCAAAGCTGATGCCGTTTAACTCATCACCTGCGGCCAGTGCTTTACCTGCATGCTTAACCACGATGTATTGCAGCGTTCCGGAGTTATCTTCCGGGTCGTTACCACCGTAAAGACCCGCGTCACCCTCAGCCGGCACGCCACAATTGGCAAGCTCGTCATCAGATGTTGTGTCATCGCTGCCGGTATTACACAAGTTAGTTGGTGCGTTACCCAGTAATACGATACCACCCCATTGACCGATTGACGTTTCTTCGCCGCTTACGTCTTGAATTGAGGTGAATGTGATTGGCTCTTCGGCGCTGCCGATTGCTTCAATCATTGAACCACGTCGAACAACCAGGAAGTCATCACCGGTTTCACCAAATAATGTCGTGCCTTCCTGAATATACAAGGTTGCGCTGCTGTCGTTGTCTTCACCAACGGCAACACGACCATCTAATAGCCATAACGCATCATTGGTCAGTTTGATATCAGAAGTGATATCCAAATTAGCAGACGTTCCTTTTCCTGAACCCGCTGTTAAGCGATAAACCGGTTTGCCACCGTTGGCCTGACTAACAGCCGAATAATCAGCAGTCACATCTACCGCAACGCCAGCTTCAACAGCTGATTGAACATCAGGCTGGAAGTCATCTGCCGGTGTGGTCGGTGTCGTAGGCGTAGTTGGTGTGGTTGGAGTCGTGGGTGGATTTGTGATGCTGTTATCAACATCTCCTTCGTTAATAACGATATCGCCGCCACAACCGGCCAATGCCAGGGCTGAAGCTATCGCAGAAGCTTTAAACAAGCCAGCTAAGTTCATGTTGTTCTCCGTTGGGTTTAATTCGGATTATTAAAAAAATCGGAGCAAGACTAACGGACATCTGTGACACTTTTGTTACGCCTAAATATTGTCACAAAACATTCACACAAAGGGTCTAGCGCGAGGACGAAGGGAGCTGATGGAATGTAATTAAGGGCGCTTATTGTTGTCGCTTGAACTTAGGCATTGCGATGCCGGAACCACTTGGTGATAACGACTTTTTCTCCTGCACGCACTGGGTGCGCGTGATGCAAGGTGTCAGGATTGACAGCTCCATTGGGTAGCAGATTGTTCCACGCCAATGCTGTGCCCGTTTTAGGTTTGACTTTTAAGCCTAAACGCACGAACTCAGTCTCGCCTCCTTGACATTCATCATTCAGATAAACCATTACAGTCCAGGTGCGCTGTCCCATAACCTGACAAAAGTCATCGTATTCTTTTGCGCCAGGTTGAAAGTAATCTGTATGGGCTTTGAATTGTTGGCCAACCGCGTAATGTTGAGCCTGAATGACTTCATTGGTCCCGACCTTTTGACCGACGGCGTCAACGATGCGCTGATCAATACGCTCAGCGGTATCGTCATTCAGATACGGCAGGTCACAGGTGCTGGAGGTTCGGTAGCCTTCGTAGCCGGACTTGGCGGCAATGGTTGAGGGACGCAACCGAGACTTAGATAAGGTTATCAGGTGTTGGCATTCAGCATGACTCAGGAAGTTATCAATACGCAGCAATTGAACTGGGGATGTACACAAATGCTCGGCCTGAGCCAAATGCCAAATCGGTGCATCAGCAACCTTTTGATAAAAGGTGTCGTCAAATTCTGGCCGAAAGTTGTTTGGCACATTGCTGCCAAGACAGGCAGCAATGTCTGAATAAACAAACCCTTTATCCAGCATGGTGATGACAATGGTCTCCGGGGAGACCTTTTTTAACAGGCATTCTAGAATCCAATTTTTCCAATTCTGCCCGATCGCCATCTTTAGATACCGTCTTGATCAAGACCGAACAGGGTGTCCAGTGTCTGAGCAAACCTGACCACTTCACCAGCCATCAATGAAAAATCTGCGTCGAGCCTGGCTGCTCGCTCAGATTTATCGATATCCTGATTTTGTTCTTTTAGCACGTCGGTGAATTTGACCCGACTGATGGTGGCATTTTCTTGCAACACCGCACTAAAGGTTTCATCCCAGGTGATGGCCAATTTGGTGACATGCTTGCCCTTGTCCAAATGCATCAACACCTCTTCATTGCTGAGCTCCTGATTTTTGAAGCGCACAACAGCACCGCCTTCTTCCGGCTCTTGTAATTCGGCTTCAAGTTGCAATTCAAAATGCTCAGGTGGCTGTTCTGTGACCCAGGTCGATAATTCCGCAGCCAGCGACCGTCGTGCCCACGGAACGACAGGTAAGGACTCCAAAGCTTTGCGTAAGTGCGCCAGAAAATCTTCGGCTTTTGTATCTGCACTACTGTCTACAACGACCAGATTGGCAGCCGGGCACACCATGCCCCAAGTAAAACTATCCTTAGTGAAAGCCTGGGGTAACATCTGCAACAACAGTTGTTCTTTGATTTCTTGTTGTGCTTTCTTCCCGACTGGCGTGCCTGATTCACGCTCAAGCTCATCGACTTTTTCTGCCAACTTGGCATTCACCACAGCTGCGGGCAGCAAACGCTCCTGCTTACGCAAACAAAATAGATAGTTGCCATTTGCCCCATGATAGAGCAAGTCGCCGCCGGGAATCGGGGCATGCCAACCTGTACTGTGAAGCTCCTGTGAGCCGCAAGGTCGGAAGCTTACATGTTCGAGCGCTTGTTGAAGGTCTTGTTCTGAATGGGAAAACGCCGACGTAAGTCGAAAAAGCTTCAGGTTTTTAAACCACATAAAACATCCTGTGCAAAGGGCCCGAGTGGGCCATTTTCTGAATTAATTACTTAACGGGGAAGCGGATCTGATAGGTCACACCCTGACCAGGCTCACTTTCTGCGACAATATTGCCGCGCAATGACTGGGTCACGAGATTGTACATGATATGTGTGCCTAATCCACTGCCACCCTGACCGCGCTTGGTGGTGTAAAAGGCATCAAAGTGGTGATCCAGTACCTCTTTCGTCATTCCCTTACCATTATCGCGATAATCAATGCACAACTGGTTGTCTTGCTTTTCAATGGTAATGTCAATCACACCATCGAGTGTATTGTCGAAGCCGTGAATCACTGAGTTCATGATCATATTCGTGAATATTTGAGCGACTATGCCCGGCGAGCAGAAAATATTCAGGTCCTGATCGCAATGAACATTGATTTTGTGGTCGGTCTTTTTAAGGGTGGGCGCCAATGACTGAATGATCTCACTGAGGTATTCGCGAACATTTATTGTGCGCTCCAGTTCACTGGTTTGGTCCACAGCAACCTGTTTAAAACTGGAGACTAACTCCGAAGCTCTGTTTAAGTTATTCATCAGCAACCCTGCAGTTTGTTCTGATTCACTTAAAAAGTTCTTCATATCCTTGGCGGTGAGGGTTTTATTGTTAAAAGCCTCTTCCAGTTTTTTGATGCGATCCTGCATAAAGCTTGCTGCCGTCACCCCTATGCCTAGCGGGGTGTTAACGTCATGGGCGATACCTGCAACCAATCCACCTAACGATGCCATGCGTTCAGATTCGACCAGTTGATCCCGTGCCATCCTCAGGTGCTCCATCGAGTCAGCCAATTCTTTATTGGTGTTGCGTAGCTCTTCGGCAATGCGGGTTTTTTCTTCTATTTCAAAACGCAGCGCATGTTGTTTCTGCAATAACTCGTCTTTCTGGCGCTCCAAATCCACCATGATCTCGCTTAACGATGCCGTTTTGCGCGCCACCTCTTGCTCTAGATTGAGATTTTGTTCATCTAAGCGTCGGTTAACATTGCGCAGTTCGGTTTGGGTTTCATGCAGTTTTTGCTGGCTGTGAATCAGGTCATCGATCAGGTTGTTAAAGGCTCGTTGCAGCACCATAAGTTCGTTATCTTCATTGGCCCGCAATTTTACCTTTGAGCTTTCCAGATGATTAAGGTCAAAATTGCTGATTTGGCGAGTCAAATCCTCAAGAGGTTCGGTGAGCATCCCCCGGAACGCATGAAGGAACAGGAATATCAAAAACGCAGTTTTGATGATGGCATTACCCACCAAAAAGAACAGACCGACTTCGATGCGTTCTACAATCACATCGAAACTGGAGTATAAGGTGACATCGCCGACCCTGGATGTCCGACCCGAAAACTCAAAGACCAGTGGAAAACTGTAACTAAAGGTACCGTTATCATGATCAGAAAAATGGCCTTTTCCGATCAAGTCGTTGGGTAATTGAACAACACGCCCTAACTCAGCAATCATTTTGCCGGATTCGTCGCGAATTTGGACGCCTTCGACAATAGGCAATTCCATCAGGCCTTGACCTGAGGCAAACGCCTGAGGCTCATTTAATTCCCAAATCGCACGGGTCAGGGCACTGCCAAAGGTGTTCTTCAGGGTCTCAAGTTCGCCCTGAATGTGGTTTTTGGCATTCACATACTCTGTAAATACCTGAAAAAACGTCACTGTGATGGTTAACAGAAAGTACACCGATAACACGCGGGTTAATAATTTTCGCGACAACGGGGAGGTGACTTTTACCATTGGGGTCCTTGCCTTTGGAAGATGTTTAAAAATCCAACACTGACCTTAGGATATGTGTAAATGTGAGAGGTGACAAGGTAATCAAGCAATTGAATCTTAATCAATTTACCCAGCACGACGAAACAAGAACCGCCCGTTAAAACACTTACTTCGAACCAAATTACAAAACATTTAGTAGAACAGATGACATACATTTGTCATCATGTAACAAAATTGTCACAGAATCTCTTTATTATCGCGGCCAGTTATTGATCAGGAGAGTAATAATCCATGGCGACACGCATTCTGGTAGTTGAGGACGAAAAACCGATTCGTGAGATGCTGACTTTCGTTTTGGTTCAGCACGGATTTGAGTCGATTGAAGCGGAAGATTTCAATGCGGGTCTGGAAAAATTAGCGGAAAAACCCCCTGCAATGGTGCTGCTTGACTGGATGTTACCGGGGGGGAGTGGAATTCAATTTGCCCGCAGGCTAAAACAAGATGATATGACCCGGGATATTCCGGTGATCATGTTGACCGCACGAGGTGAAGAGGCGGATAAAGTGCGAGGACTTGAAGCTGGTGCAGATGATTACATCACCAAGCCGTTTTCTCCCAAAGAGTTGATTGCACGGATCAAAGCCGTGTTACGCCGCGTACCCGGTGCGCATATCGAGGAAGAAATTCAGATCAATGGTCTTAAGCTCGACCCG
>CAXQZJ010000159.1:0-2116 GCA_964228145.1 Alteromonadaceae bacterium
CGCTTAACCACGCCAGCCATAACATGCCTTTGCCAATTTTAGGGGTCGGATCTGTCTGCATGCAGTATTCCTTTTATAGTAGAGCAGGTCAGGATAAGGGATAATAACTGAAACCATTGTGTGTTTACGAATATACCCGAGCACCAGACCAAAATAGATATTACTGAGGCTATGATTGCGTTAAGGCTTGGCTATCGGCGAGCACCGTATTTCATATAGCACTGCCTTGGTCTAGGCTAAGTGGGCAGCAACGATAGATTTTATTTATCAGGGAAAAAACATGATTTTGTTGAGTATATTAATTGCGTTGGCGATGGAGAGGGCGATTTCAAAATCCCATTGGTTACGCAGTGAAACCTATATGGGCATTTACCTAAGGTGGTTGAACCGTCAGACCCGATTAACTCAACAACAGGATAATCTTGTTACGGCGCTTATCTGGGTGCTATTACCAGCGTTTGCGTGTGGATTACTGGTTTGGCTGATCCCCGGCCGCTTTTTAGAGTTCGTGTTTGCCACAGCGGTACTTTTTGCCGCATTTGGCTGCACCGAAAGGCGCAACAACTTTCGCCAGTATTTGGATGCGATGGAAAGGGAAGATCGGGAAGCGGCTATGCATCATGCTGACGCGTTAGGCTTTGACCCGCAAAGAGATAAGCATGTTGCGGACACACTTTTATGGATAAACTTCCGTTTTTATGTGGCGGTCATTGTTTGGTATACCTTGCTCGGCGCAGTAGGTGCCGTGATTTATGTCACAGCCCGAACACTCCAAGCATACAGCCGCGAAGGCCAGCACCCGTCTGAAGATAATCTTGATGTCATTATGCATGTCCTTGACTGGATACCGGTAAGAATTGCCACTTTCGGCTATCTGCTGATGGGTAACTTTAGTCGAGCATTTTCTGTTTGGGCAGAGGGCGCATCGAACCCAAAAACTGATGCACGGGATTTGCTTACGGATACTGCCAGTGCAGCAGAAGAAATTGACAGTGATAGTCCGGCCCTGGCCGTTTGTGGCCGCTTTTTGGCGTTAGCCAGACGTACCTTATGGGTCATCATTGTCGCGGTTGCAGCATTGACGATCATGGGATTGGTCCCATAAGTGGTAAGACCAATGGTGGAAAATGTAAACGATTTACTCCTTATTTAACAAAAATCAGGGGGTGGATGTGGTCGGATTGGATCTTTTCATTAACATGCTTTAAGCTATATTGGTTAAATGGTATGACCAATTTGGAGTTGGCGCGTGTTAAAGCCCCAAAAACTGTCTGAGATTATTTTACAGGAACTGGAACAGCAAATTGTTGCTGGTAAGTTGCTTGATGGACAGAAAATCCCGTCCGAACGGGAGCTTGCCAGCCAATATCAGGTCTCCAGGCCATCGGTACGTGAAGCCATTCAAAAATTGGAAGCACGTGGTTGGGTAGTTCGTAGACAAGGTGGTGGCACGTTTGTGTGTAAGCCACAAGTGCAAGTCAATGCATCGTCGGCATTAATGCAGTTAATTAACGAAGACCCTGAGACCCAATTTGATTTACTTGAGTTTCGGCACACCCTTGAAGGCATGGCTGCTTACTATGCTGCGCTGCGCGCCCAACCCGAGGACATTAACCGCATCGAACACGCCTACCGGCAGTTGCGTGGTATTGATGCTGAAGATTACCAGGCTCAAGCCGTAGCGTTAGCCCAGTTTTATTTGCGTCTGACAGAAGCCGCTCATAATGGCGTGCTGTTAAAAGTGTTTGAAAGCCTGCAAAGCGCCCTGCAGGACAATATCCTGCGAAACTTAAAACTGCTGGACGCTCAACCCGAGAGCTTGCAGCGTATCGCCAGTCAACGTGAACACATTTTAAGTGCGGTGAAACAGAGAAATCCTGAGGCCGCTCGTGAAGCCAGCAACACACATCTGGCATACATTGAAAAAACATTACTCGATATAAATCGCCAAGATTCGCGTATGCAACGTGCATTACGCAGGATCGAGGTATAACAGAACAAGCCGTTGGCCACGGGATTTTCGCTGTAATTCAGCTATCTTTAGGCCAGCAACGATTCATTAGAATAGGAAAGCAAGATGTCAGAAATGATGCAAACAGACCTGGATAGCCAAGAA
>CAXQZJ010000160.1:0-5996 GCA_964228145.1 Alteromonadaceae bacterium
ATGTAGTGCTCATAATCCAGCGGGTTAGCAACGTGACTTAACGGCTCAGCACCGGCGGTGGTTATCACGTATTTAATATAACTGCCCCTTCGAAACGACTGGGGTTCAAGATCATCGGCGCTGCGCAACTCGGCCAACCGCGCTGCTTTAACATGGGGCGGTACATTGCGCGTATATTTTGCCAAGGGTTGGCGTAAGCGTTTTTTGTACACCAGTTTGTCGTCTAACTCACCAGCGCGGGTTTGCGCAATTAATCCGCGTATGTAGTCAGATACGGGTTGGCCATCAAACACCCGTTGATACAACTCAGTCTGAAACTCTTTGGCCAACAGGGTCCAATCAGAGCGCACCGTTTCGAGCCCCTTGAAGACTAACTGCTGCCGCTCACCATCCTGTTTAAGCCCTGCATAGCGCTTTTTACTTCCTAACTCCGAACCACGGATGGTGGGCATCACAAACTGACTAAAATAAGTTTCAAACTCAAGATCCAGTTGGCTTTCGAGCTGAAATTCATCAGCAATTTTCTGCTGCCAGCGCTGGTTGATAAGGTTTTGTAAATCCAATCCCACTTGGCGGGCACTGGCTTGGTCATAGTCTCCGTTTAGCCATACAAACGTAGAGTCGGTATCGCCGTAAATAACTTTGTACCCTTGCTCTTCAATCCATGCGGCTGTTTGCTGCATTATCTGATGACCGCGCATGGTGATAGAGCTGGCTAAACGGGTATCGTAAAACCGGCAACCACCGGACCCCAACACACCGTAAAAACTGTTCATCAATATTTTAATCGCCTGAGACCGGGCAGCGTCCTGTTGCTTTTTTGCTTCATCCCGCTGTTGCCAAAGATGGGTGATGATGTCAGGCAAAAAGTGTTTTTCCCGGTCGAAACACGCGCCTTTGAAACCAGGGATTGCCTGCTCTGGATGTGCCAAGCCTTCAACCAAACCTAACGGGTCAATTTTGAATGTGCGAATGATTGAGGGGTACAGGCTTTTGAAATCCAACACCAGCACATGCTGATACAAGCCGGGTATCGACTCCATCACATACCCCCCAGGACTTGCCAAACCACCATCATCGGGACGATTGGGTGCCACATAACCGGCGCGATGAAACTTGGGTAAATACAAGTTAGTAAAAGCTGCGACCGAACCGCCTATTCGATCCAACTCCAATCCGGTTAACTGACTGCGCAGGATTAAAAAATCCATTAACCGGGTGTGGGCAAAAATTTCCAGCACTAGCACGCAATCTTGCAAATTATAGCGCGCCAGTTTGGGCTTATTATGAATAAAGTCATGTTTGATGATCGCCAGACGATTTTTAACGTCTTCGGTATCTTTGCCCTTTCCCAGTAGAGCTTGCGCAACGAATTCCAAACTAAAACTATCAAACTGATAGGTCATGGTTTTTAGCGCATCAATGCCGTCAATGACAACCCGTCCGGCAATATCAATAAAGCCCAAGTGACTGTCCTGACGGCTGTCGCGCCATACCGCTTTACTGCCATCGCGCCCCACGGAAAGACTGACATTGTGCATGTCGGCACGGCGTACAATCAGGCGCCAGTCAAAAGTAATTACCGCCCAACCAATAATCACGTCGGCATCATATTGATTGAACAATTCAACAAAACGACGGAGTAACGCAGGTTCATCATCAACCCACTCAATCCAGTCAGGGTCGTGCTCTGAAGCGTCAGCCGACTGCTCGCGCCTGGGCTGGCCGCGCCTAAGCTGGCCGCGCCTAGGCCGGCCGCGCATTATCACGCATTGCCAGTCATCCGCCGCCAGCCCAATCGAATACAGCTCGCCCCGTTCACTGCATTCAACATCGAGAGACAACAAGCGCAATGCGGGGGTGAAATGTGTGGGGGCTAATTTGGCATCGACCCATTGATTTTGACGCGCTTCCCGTCCGCTAAATTCAGCGCTGCCATAAATAAAGCGCTCCATTAAGTAACGGTCAGTTAAGCGAATATCGTCTTCGTATAGGGTAATGCCTTGCTCACTCAATACACTGCGCGCTTGATAAGCACGTCGCACTGAGCTGAAATACACGCCAACCGTTGGCTGATGGTCAATGGTATTAAGTTCTAATGGCTTAAGCTGGGCGGTTATGCGATGGGCATTAAGCAGTGCCTGAACCTTTTCGGCATTATCCTGAGTAATAAAAAATACCACAGGCTGGGCCTCAGTGGTCACACACTGAGTCCCCTTATCGGTGGCTAACCAAAACCGGCAGTAGCTTTTACCCTGCTGCTCTAGTTGTTGGCGTTGAAGAATAAAACCTTGGGATCGCGACATACTAGATACTGTATAGAAACACAGTCAATTTACCACAATGCTGCGCCCATTGCATGGTTAACTCATCCTCTGCAGTGCGCCGCGTGCATTTAACATTACACAGATATCGGCGACTCGCTCCCTGGGATGCTTAAAGCTTTTTCGCCAGAACTTTTTTGCCTTTGATTTTATTCTCACGAAACTGCTTCATGGCCCGCTTAACCGAGCGGTTTTTAATCGCCACATAGGCGTCCGTCTGGTTGAGCTGAATGTCGCCAATATCGTCACCGGGCACGCTGTCATCGCGGGTTAGCACTCCCACTATGTCACCTTTACGCACTTTTTGTTTTTTGCCCGATAACAACAGTAACGTGGTATAGGCCGCTTGTTGTAACTGACCCAGTTGCACCGGTTGCCCCTGAATCTGTTTATGCCGGATGCCGGGCATATCATTGGCCAGCAATTCCATCATCCATTCTTGTTGATCACTGAACAAGGTCACGGCTTGGCCTTTAGCGCCCGCGCGCCCGGTGCGTCCAATCCGATGGGTATGGGTTTGGGCGTCCTGAGCCGGTTGATAATTCACCACCATAGACACTTGCGGAATATCCAGCCCCCGCGCCGCCACATCGGTGGCCACCAAATACAGGCAGCTGCCATTCGCAAAGCGGGCGATCACCTGATTGCGCTCACGTTGCTCCAGATCGCCATGGATCGCCAACGCGCCTAAGCCTTTACTATAGAGATAGTCAGCCAACGCTGCCGCTTCGCGTTTGGTATGGGTAAAGATAATGCTCGACGCAGGGCGCGCCTGACTTAACGCCCTCAGTACCGCTTCATCCCGGTCTATGCTGCCAAGCTGGTAAAAGGTTTGCTCAATATCCGCTGACTGCGCCTCAATAGCCACACGCTCGGCTTTGGGCAACCAGCGCTCACAAAGGTCACGGGTGGCATCATCGTAGGTTGCTGAGAACAAAATGGTCTGATGGCCTTTTGGCAATGCAGCGAATATTGCTTCGAGATCATCAGCAAATCCTGACTGCAACATTCTGTCTGCTTCATCGAGTACTAGCTGGGTCACATTACTCAGATCAAGACGACGTCTTTGTAGATGGTCCACAAAGCGCCCCGGCGTCGCCACAATCACCTGAGGAGCATGTTTTAATGACTGAATCTGAGGGCCCATGGGTTGACCACCGCACAAGGTCAGTACCTTTATGTTGGCTTTAATGCGCAACGCCATGCGCAGCGCATCGGCCACTTGTTCCGCCAGTTCACGGGTCGGGCACAATACTACAGCCTGGGTTGATATCTGACTGCTGACCTTTTCCGCTATTGCCAAGCCAAAGGCCAAGGTTTTACCACTGCCAGTGGCCGCTTGGGCAATAATGTCCTGACCACTGAGTACCACGGGTAACGCGGCCGCCTGAATCGCTGTCGGGGTGGCAAACCCGGCGTCGTTAAGGTTAGCCAGTGCTTCGGGGCTCAAGGGGAGTGCGGAAAATGTGGTCATAATGGTTCCTGTGGCAGAATCTGGCGCCTTTGTACCCTCAGGGCAGCCCAGATGCAAGGTTAACTGTGTTGTTGTCGATAGAGCCACCAGCCAAAACCGGCCCACATCAGTAGAATACTGGTTGTAACCATTAGCGCAATCGCGGCCCCCCACGTAGCAATCGCCGGTAACGCAAATGCAGTTACCAGGCCGCCGCCCATAATTGGTTCATAAAAGGGCTGCTTGTCGGCATAGGCATCCATGGCATCGGTTTTTTTATTGGGATCGACCACCTTGATCAACAGAATCCCTGATGCTGTGGTCGCGGTACCGCCACCTAAATCGCCAACACCGTATGCGTGCCAGGGCTTGCGGTAAATATAGCGGCCTACAAAGAAAAATACCGCCAGATTCCAGCCAAGACCGGCCACACACAGTATAAGTAAAGCTTGCCAATTATCACTGATCACCGACAACGAAAGGGTCGCCAAGGCCGCAAATATCACCATATCCAGTGCAAACGAGGAAATTTTCTCAAATAATGCACGATCAAACAGCTTGTCCCATCCAGCTTTTTGCAGCAGACCCTGGACCGCCATACCCACCATCAAAACCACCGAAAACAACGGAATAAACTGAGTAAAATAGCGCTGTTGGTCGTCACCCCTGACTGTGCTTTCCAGCCATTGCAGCCCTTGCAACAACCCCCAGCCCGCGACTATCACCAAACAAACCAAACCGAGATGCACGGTAATCCGACCGGTTAACGGATTAGGTTGCAGCGCCTGAGGAACATCGGCTTCATCTTGATCGTCTTGCGCCGAAGCGGACTGCGCTCCCTCCAGTGAGTAGCGTTTGACCAGAGCATTGGCCAAAATCGGCCCTAAAATCACACCTGATAAAATACCGACGGTAGCGACGGCCATGGCAAAGCTCTCGCCTTGTTCAAAGCCCAGTTCAGCAAAGTTACTCCCCAAACCTGCGGCGGTGCCATGCCCGCCCTGAAACCCTATTGCGATGGTCGCGCCAGCCAGCTCATGCAAGTCAAACATGGGCGCCAGCACCAACAACACAATGCCCAGACCCACAACATACTGCCCCCAGGCAAAGATATGTCCCATCACAACCTGAGGGCGCGCACGGCGCCAAAGTGTAGCGGGGGCATCAAAACGACGGCCCAGCATCAGGCAGGCAAACACTACGTTTATAAAAATACCCGGAAAACTACTTAGTTGCTCGTAGAGCTTGTTGGTGACAGCCAATCCTTCAGGCAAGGCCAGGTCAGCAATTTGTGGCCCCAGTAGTAAAGCGATTATTCCACCTATGACTGCGCCAGGCAGCGCAAATCTTCGCAACACGGGGGAGATTTTACCAATTAAGTTGCCGATAAAAACCAGTATCACTGCCAGGGTTAGCGCCGAGATCGCCAATTCCATATTTAAACCTTGTGCTTTTTAATCTGGCAGAAGAACAGCAAGTTTCGTTCCGGCGCTTTTTACGGTGAATATCGCTGATTGATGCCCAAAATGACCTGTGCGACACGCTCTGTAAGTAATTTTTACCGCCGGGTACTCACCAGCAACATCGGATTGCAGCCTGACTTGGTAGCCAGTTGCAACATGGCTTGTTCATCTTGCTTACTGAGGGGTAAACGGTAGTCGTCACTCAATTGCCGCCATTTTTGCAAATATTGGCAACTGAATGCCCGGTTGGCCGGCATCCAGTCAATGGGAGAACCGCTCTGCCGTGCCGAGGCTGAGGTGGCCGCTGTTACCACAATGTTGCGCGGGTCAGTGATGAAGGCGCGTAATTGTGCGCCGTGCCACTGCTGGCCGCCATTTGCCATGGCATAGCCAAGCGGAATAATGTGTGCCAAGTGAATATCCCGGGTGCTGGTCAGCCACTCACCGCTAAAGCGATCTTGCCAACGCCCCTGTTGGATCTGGCATGGCGAGGTGGGATCCCATATAGCTTCGCGGCTGCCGGTTTGCAGCAGTATTTCGATCCTGCCTAGGTCGCAAGGTGCGCTATTGGCATCTACCAAACCCATTAAGCGCCCGCCCTCACGTACACAGGCTACCGCAGTTTCATACTGCTGAAACACCACAGCTTGCTCATAGCCCGGACTGTCAGGGGCCAGACATTGATTGTCGGTGGTTTTAATCACACTTTGAGCATTCGCTTCCAATCCGAACACCGTAAATAACAACACCAAAAAC
>CAXQZJ010000161.1:0-13111 GCA_964228145.1 Alteromonadaceae bacterium
GTTATACAGTATACTTGGTGTTACATCTTGGCTGCGCAAGGTTGCAGCAAATTAGGCATTTAGCTAGGAGCCCAAATGGACGACAATAAATCAAGAGCGTTATCAGCCGCTCTGGGTCAAATAGAAAAGCAGTTTGGTAAAGGTACCATAATGCGCCTCGGTGACAACCAGGCGATGGATATTGAGTCAATTTCTACCGGCTCACTAAGTATTGATATTGCATTAGGTATAGGCGGGTTACCTTGCGGTCGAATTGTTGAAATATATGGTCCTGAGTCGTCCGGTAAAACCACACTGACTTTACAGGTTATTGCTGAAGCGCAGAAAAAGGGCAAAACCTGCGCTTTCGTTGATGCCGAACATGCGTTAGACCCTGTATATGCTGAAAAGCTGGGAGTTAATGTCGAGGAGTTGCTGGTATCGCAGCCTGATACCGGTGAGCAAGCATTGGAAATTTGTGACATGTTAGTGCGTTCTGGCGCTGTAGATGTCGTGATTGTTGACTCTGTTGCGGCATTGACACCAAAAGCTGAAATTGAAGGTGATATGGGTGATAGTCACGTAGGTTTGCAGGCTCGGCTGATGTCTCAGGCTTTGCGTAAGCTAACGGGTAATATTAAACGCTCAAACACACTGTGCATTTTTATTAACCAGATTCGAATGAAAATCGGTGTAATGTTCGGCAACCCTGAAACCACTACTGGTGGTAACGCGCTTAAATTCTATTCGTCTGTTCGATTGGATATTCGCCGAATTGGTGCGGTAAAAGAGGGCGATGAAGTCGTCGGTAATGAAACCCGGGTTAAAGTCGTTAAAAACAAGGTGGCACCGCCGTTCAAGCAAGCTGAATTCCAAATTATGTATGGTGCAGGGATCAGTAAACAAGCTGAACTGATTGATTTGGGTGTCCAGCAAAAGTTCGTGGATAAGGCCGGTGCTTGGTACAGTTATAACGGCGAGCGTATCGGTCAGGGTAAAGCGAATGCAGTTAAGTTTTTGAAGGAAAATACTGCAATGGCGGATGAAATTGAGACCAAATTGCGTGAAAAACTGTTGCTGCAAAAAACGGTCAAGGTAGAAGAAACCCCGGCACAAGACGGGCTATAAAAAAATACAAAAGGCCGCGCATTGAAGCGCGGCTTTTTTATTGGTAAGGATATTAATCTACCTGGTAGCGTCGTTGTCCGGCAACCCAGGTTTCAAGTACTTTGGTTTGCCAGATTTTATTCACTTCAATGTTAAAAATGTCCTGATCAACGATAATAAAATCGGCGTATTTTCCCGCTTCCAGATTGCCGATAATTTTTTCTTGATGTGCCGCATAGGCAGCGCTAAGCGTAAAAGCATCGAAGGCTTGAATACGCGACAACTTTTCTTCAGGTAACCAGCCATCCTCAGGCGAGTTCTGATGGTTTTGACGCGTTATCGCGGCATGCAGTCCATGGAAAGGGTTTGCTAATTCAACAGGGAAGTCAGACCCCGCGGCCACGACAGTGCCCTGATTCAAGAAGGTTTGCCACGCATATGCACCCTTCAAGCGTGCCTTGCCTAGGCGATCTTCAGCCATATTCATGTCGCTGGTGGCATGCACTGGTTGCATAGACGCAATAAGATCCAATTGCTTAAACAAGGGGATATCTTCTGGGCTGACAATTTGTGCATGCTCAATACGATGGCGCAAATGTTTACCGCCCACTAGGTTGTATGCATTGGCATAGTTATCAAGCATAACCTTGTTTGCTCGATCTCCGATGGCATGAAAGTTGAGTTGAAAGCCTGCCGTTAATACTTGCTTAAACAAGGTCGGTAAAACATCTTCAGACGTCACTAAGATGCCAAAATTTCCCGGGTCATCGCTGTATTCTTGTTTTAATGCAGCACCGCGGCTGCCTAAAGCACCATCACCAAATCCTTTAACACTGCGAATGGATAAACGGTCATCAGCCAGACTGATATAGCCATTATCCAACATTGTCTGCAGCTGCGGATCAAACGATGACACCATTGCGTAAATACGTATTGGCAGGGAGTCTGCGACCTTTTTGTAGAATTGGTAATTCGCATAATCAATGCCGGCGTCATGGGTGCTGGTAAGCCCCACAGACAGCAAACGTTGAGTTGCCGCATTCAACTGTTGTTGACGAAGGCTATCGTCGAGTTCTGGCATAACGTTAAAGACCAAATCCATGGCAGTGTCGATTAACACGCCGGTAGGCTCACCTTTCGCATCCCGGATTATTTCTCCGCCACTTGGGTCAATGCTGTTGCGATCAATACCGGCTAGCTGTAATGCTTTTGAATTGACCCACAATGCATGACCGTCGACACGCTCAAACACCACAGGACGATCAACACTCACTGCGTCCAGACTTTGCTTAGTGGGGAACGATTTTCCCGGCCAGAGCACTTGGTTCCAACCGCGACCAGTAATCCAATCGGCGTTTGGATTATTATTCAGCAATTGGGTGACTTTATCAGCGCTTTGTTGTTCACTTGTTAAACCCCGCAAGTCAATTTTTAATAGCGCTTCACCTAATCCCAGTACATGCCCATGAGCATCAATCAAGCCCGGTAATAATGTTTTGCCACTTATATCTATGCGCTTGGCGTTGGGATATGTCTCAAGTAGCGATTGATCGCCTGTCGCTAGCACTTTGTTATTTTCGAACACAAGCACGCTAAAGGATTCAAGTTGCCCCTGTCTGAGGTGATAACCGTTGGCGTTGTATATAGCGGTTGGCGCAGCGCTTACGCTGAAGGTGAATAGTGCTGTTAACAGGAGTAAAACTCGCATAATTGTCCTTGTTGGTTTTTTTTCTACTTTACTGTAGTCAGCGCAAACAGCAAGGTTACTGAGTCAGCACACTCAACAGACTAGGTAACGAGGGTTTTACATCCGCAAGAGGGTGAATGTGATTAGGCGTGTTACGCGGTACTGATGACCTTTTTCAGCGAATCAAGTAAACTTGCGGCCCTCTCGCACTACATAGGTTCAAGGAAAATCACGGCGATGACCAATGTGAACAAAATGTTCGGCCGTGATGGCCTGCTACAGCAAGCAATACCGGGGTTTACTGCTCGTGAGGCACAAACCCAAATGGCTACAGCAGTGCAAAAATCGATCAAAGATAAACAAACGCTTGTTGTAGAGGCGGGCACAGGTACGGGTAAAACCTATGCCTATCTGGCCCCCGCATTTGCTGCTGAAAACAATAAAGTTATCATTTCAACGGGTACAAAAAATCTGCAAGAGCAGTTATATCATCGTGATCTGCCCGTGGTCAGAAAGGCCTTATCAAGTGGCAAACGCGTAGCACTGTTGAAAGGTCGCAGCAATTATCTGTGTGAATACAGATTGCAAAAGCATGCCAGCGGCACGCACTTATTAGATAAGCGTCAGCTGAATGATTTGAGTTTAGTGCGGCAGTGGGCGGCCACGACCCGAAGTGGTGATATCGGTGAAATTAAAACATTGGCCGAAGATTCACCGGTTTTACCGCTGGTGACATCCACAGTCGACAATTGTATGGGTAGGGAATGTCCTCAATATGATGACTGTTACCTGTTGCATGCCCGAAGTCAGGCCTTGGAAGCGGATGTTGTGGTGGTCAATCACCACTTATTTTTCGCGGATCTGGCATTAAAAGATACCGGGTTTGGTGAATTAATTCCGGACGCGGACGTGATCATTTTTGATGAGGCGCATCAAATCGCTGATATTGCCAGCGACTATTTCGGTCAGGCCGTCTCCACCCGGCAATTGCAGGAAATGTGTAAAAACGCAGACGCGGTGGCCAGAACGACAGTCAAAGATGCTGCCCAAATCAGTGCAATGGCAGACAAGTTAAGTTCATTGAGTGCTGATTTACGTTTGGCTTTACCGTCTGACCCTGAAAAGGGCCGAAGCGACGCTTTGCTGGCTAAACCAGACTTTGAACTGCATCTGACGAGGGTCAATGATGCCCTGAAGGGCTTTCAGCAAGTATTAAAGGTCCACTTGGGGCGGGACAAAGAACTCGACAGTATTTATGAAAAATTGACCCAGCTTAAACAAACATTTGCAGACGTTCTGCCACCGGGAGATAAAGAGGTCAGTTATTGGTACGAAACCACGCAACGCCACTTGGTACTTCACCAAACGCCGTTAAACATTGCCGATAAATTTGCAGCCATCGTCGAGGAAAAGAAGCGTAGCTGGATTTTTACTTCAGCCACGTTAACCGTCGGTGAAGGATTTGAACACTTCACCCGTCCGATGGGGCTAACGAACGCTAAAACTCTGCAATTAGACAGCCCCTTTGATTATCAGCGTCAGGCGTTATTATGCGTGCCGCGCTATTTGCCTGAACCAGCATCACGAAGCATGGCAGAACCTCTCCTGGAGATAGCGGTAAAATTGATTAATGCTTCCAAGGGACGCTGCTTTTTGCTGTTTACCAGTTACGCAATGTTAAACAAAATTGCTGAAATGTTAGCGCAAAGGTTGGATAACCCGCTGTTGATACAGGGTACAAGCAGTAAAAGGGCTTTGCTGGATAGTTATCTGGAACAGCCCAATTCGGTGCTACTGGGTACCAGTGCATTTTGGGAAGGTGTGGACGTCCGGGGTGAGGATTTGATTTGTGTATTGATTGATAAGCTTCCATTTGCCGCACCTGATGACCCTTTGCTACAAGCCAAGGCGGAGTTAATTAACCAGCGTGGCGGAAAAGCTTTTTTTGAATTACAAATACCGGAAGCCGTTATTGCACTTAAGCAAGGTGCCGGACGTTTGATCCGGGATGGCCAGGATAAAGGCGTACTGGTTATTTGTGACAACCGGCTTGTCACCAAAGAATATGGCAAAACCTTTATTGCCAGCTTACCGCCGATGCGTCGAACCCGCTCAATTGATGAAGCGGTTGTGTTTTTAAAACAAATCCAAAAGGATTAAATCAATGAAGTTTTTAGCCATCGATACGTCGACTGAGGCCTGTTCAGTGGCTTTGTCGTGTGAAGGCATCGTTAGCGGTCTTTTCGAAATTTGTCCTCAACAACATAGTCAGCGCTTGTTGCCAATGGTGCAAGAAGTGCTGCAACAGGCCGAGATTCGCCTAGCCGAGTTAGATTTTCTGGCATTTGGTCGAGGTCCTGGGAGCTTTACCGGTGTACGTATTGCCACCGGGATGATTCAGGGACTGAGTTTGGGGACTCAACTTCCTGTGGTCGGTGTTTCTACCCTTGCTGCGATGGCCCAACAAGCGATAGAAAAGCATGATGCTCAGGCCGTCAACGCCATGCATGATGCGAGAATGCAGGAAGTGTATTTTGGCCACTTCGTCAATCGAGATGGCTTGGCTGTGTTGGACAACCATGAACAAGTACTCGCCCCTGAGCTGGCTCGTCAGCAATTGGTTATGCCAGCTGTTAATGTAGGAACTGGCTGGCAGAACTACGCCGCTTTGACTGATGTTGTAAACGAAAAGTCAGTACTGTATCCCAACGCACTGTATATGCTGTCTCTGGCCAAGGCTGAATTTGAGGCAGGGCACTTTACGAGCGCTGAACAAGTTCAACCGGTTTACCTACGTGATAAAGTCACCTGGAAAAAGTTGCCAGGCCGCGAGTAAATTTATATTCTGGAACACTATTTGCACAAAATTCTGCATTTTGCTGTTGAATCCCTGCTAATGATGAGTTGTTATCACAGTGGACATTGAATCGTCGGTTGTCGCCGCCCAAAATGGTATTGTTACCAATCCTGCTCAGCGGGATGGCCCTCGCGCGTCTGAACAACAGCAAAATCAACAGCAACAAGCCAATACTCAACTCCCACCCACACAAGTTGTTATTCGCCAGGGAAATAGTGAGGCGTTCAAACAAGCTGATGACTACCGCAATAGTCAGACTTTCTACGACAAACCCGAAGGTAAGGCAAGACAAGCGCTAGCCGCCTATCAGAGCTTGCAACTCAGTGGACAGCGAGAAGAACTCAAGCAATCTATGGGTGTCGACACTTACGTATAAGTTCAGCTAAGGTTCATGCTACGAACGCTAGCTTATATTCAGAACTGCGCCTGAAGTGAGGATAAGATCCGATGTTATTTTCAGTAAAAAAATTTCTACTAGCCGTGGCCCTGCTGTCGCTGGCTGGCTGTGCCAATATTCCTGATAACTTAAAGGCAGCCAATGAAGACGCGCTGGTGCCCTATCAGGCAGTGGTGCTGAATCCGGGTAAATACGACCAAAAACCTGCACGCTGGGGTGGAGTCATAGCAGAAGTCACCAATCAGCAGGACACCACAACCATTGAAGTCGTGCATCGGGAGTTGAGTCGTAACGGTCGGCCGATGGCCGCCGATTTCAGCGCAGGTCGCTTTAGAGTGAAGGTGGCAGGCTTCCTCGATCCAGTGGTTTTTGAACAAGGTAGAAGCATTACTTTTATAGGACATGTCGCCGGTAGTGAGTCAGGGCTGGTGGGTGAGCGTCAATATACATTTCCGTTGCTGGTCGCGGACAATTATAAAATGTGGCAAGAAATCCAACAGGTGGACGTAACCGGCATTAACTTTGGTATCGGCTTCTGGCCACACAGTTACCACAGTTATTGGCATGGCTGGGGTCGGCATCATTTTGGTGTATATCCGGGATATCAGCGGGTAATTATTCGCGACCGTACTAAGCGCGGTGTCTCTGGCTCGAATTCAGCGCCATCTTCCCCTCAAATTCACCCTCAGAAGCAGCAGGTGCAAAGCCCCACACCACCCCCAGCTGTAAATGTTAAACGAGAGCGAGCGGCAATAGACAAAGAGCAGTAGGCAGAAATATGCCAAGCAGGCGGCAATATATTGCCGCCTTTTTTGGTTGTTTGCTGAGCAGTCAGTCTCGATCTTATGATGCTATGGCTTACATTTGTGCGCTGATGTGAGAAGATTACGCGGTTTTGGATGCTCGACTGACCAGAGGTCTCATGAAAAAGCTGAGCTTTTCTCTTGGTACGCGACAATTTGCGGCGTTAGCCTGGGGTGATGAAAACCGGCCGTTGATCGTAGCATTACACGGTTGGTTAGATAATGCGGCTAGTTTTGTTCCTTTAGCAGCGCACTTAACGGATTATTATGTCATCGCTATTGATTTAGCTGGACATGGTGAGTCATCGCACCGAAGCGCCGATGCTCACTATCATTTGGTTGACTACGTGCACGACCTGCATGCATTGTTTTCACAACAAAATTGGCAGCAGGTCAGGTTAATCGGGCATTCCCTAGGCGGTATCATTGCCTCTATGTACGCAGCGAGCTTTAATGAGCGAATTCAGAGTCTGGTGTTGATTGAATCCATGGGACCGTTAACCGAGCCTGAAACCAGCTCTGCTCAACAACTCAGGGATTCGATAGTAAGCCGAATTGCAGCTGCAGATAAACAGCCCAGGCACCCTAAAACTCTAGCTCAGGCGGTTACTGCCAGAAAAATCGCCGGTGATATGCATCAACAAAATGCACAACGCTTGGTGGAAAGGAATCTGAAGGAAGAGGATGGTCAGTTGATGTGGCGTTCAGACCCACGTTTACGCACCATCTCTTCATTACGCCTGACAGAGCAACAGGCGCAAGGTTTGCTGACACATATCACCTGTCCGACTTTGGTGGTGGTAGGTGAGCAAGGCTTCGAAAAAGTTAAGAAAAACGTTGAGAAGCGTGCCGCTTGGATTGAAAACCTCGAACTGGTCACGTGTCAGGGTGGACACCATCTGCACATGGATTATCCTTTGCAGACCGCGCAAGCGATTTTAACGTTTTTGCAGCAACCTAAATAACAACACAAAAATAACAGAGTACCCGACAAGCGCACGGCGCTTGCGCATAAGAATCCACCCGGGAGGTTACGTGGAAAAAAATTGGTTTAAACGCTACCCAGAGTCAGTGCCACAGACAATAGACCCGAACGTCTGCCCCAATTTGATGGAAGTACTGGAACAAAGTGTCAGTGACTTTGCTGACAATACCGCTTTTATGAACATGGGACACAGTATTACCTATCGCGAACTGGACACGTTATCAACGCAGTTCGCCAGTTACCTGCAAAGTCTGGGTTTGGTAAAGGGCGACGCTGTTGCCATTATGATGCCTAATTTGCTGCAAAATCCGGTGGCGATTTTCGGTGTGTTACGTGCGGGCATGCGGGTTGTTAACGTGAATCCGCTCTACACAGCACGTGAATTAGAGCATCAGTTAAATGATTCAAATGCGAAGGCTATTCTGATTGTCGAAAACTTCGCCTGTACACTGGCTGAAGTGATTGAAAACACTGGCGTTGAACACGTTGTATTAACCAAAATGGGTGATTTATTACCGGCACCCAAACGCTGGATCGTTAACTTTGTCGTCAAGCATGTTAAAAAACTGATTCCCGCCTACAAACTGACGAAAACAGTAAGCCTGCCGCATGCGCTTAAAGTCGGCGCTGAACATACATACCAGCGACCGCAGATAAGCGGTGATGATATTGCCTTTTTGCAATATACCGGCGGGACAACCGGGGTGTCTAAGGGGGCAATGTTAACCCACAGAAACCTGATAGCGAACCTCGAACAGATTTCCGCGATGTTAGGGCCGAATATTGAACGCGGCAAAGAGTTGGTGGTAACGGCCTTGCCGCTTTACCACATTTTCGCGCTGGTAGCGAACTGCCTGACTTTTGTGAAGTTTGGGTGTAAAAACTTACTGATTACCAACCCCCGTGATATGCCTGGGTTTGTTAAGGAACTGGGGCAACACGATTTTACCGCTATGACGGGGGTCAACACCCTGTTCAATGGGTTACTGAACACCCCGGGTTTCGCGGAGCTTGATTTCTCCAAACTCAAGTTTGCCCTTGGTGGCGGTATGGCAGTACAGCGTCCTGTCGCGGAAAAGTGGGAAAAAGTTACCGGCCATGTACTGCTTGAAGGCTATGGTTTAACCGAATGTTCTCCGGTTGTGACGGTCAATCCACCTGACCTTAAAGAGTATAATGGCTCAATAGGGCTGCCGTTACCCTCGACAGATATCCGTTTGCTTGACGATGACGGTGTCGAGGTTGCACCAGGCGAGGCGGGAGAAATGTACGTGAAAGGTCCGCAGGTAATGGCAGGCTACCTGAATCGCGAAGAAGCAACTAAAGAAATTCTGAATGACGGTTGGTTAGCAACAGGTGACATTGCTAAATACGACGATCAGGGCTTTTTCTATATCGTGGATCGTAAAAAAGACATGATTTTGGTGTCTGGTTTCAACGTATTCCCGAATGAAGTCGAGGAAGTAGCGGCCATGCACCCGGGCGTAATTGAGTCCGCTGCTGTTGGGGTCCCCCATGAAGCATCAGGCGAAGTGGTCAAACTATTTGTCGTGCGAAAAGATGATAGCATCGACGAAAAAACCATTATTGATCATTGCCGTGAGCACCTGACCGGTTATAAGGTGCCCAAACAGATAGAGTTCAGAGATGAACTGCCAAAAACCAATGTAGGCAAAATCTTGCGTCGCGCACTGCGCGACTAAGCAGAAAGCCGGCACTCGCCGGCTTTTTTAATTGACAAGGATCAGCTGTCATATGCAATACGAATATATTCAGGACTCGGAAACGCTTCGCCAATTTTGTCTGCAGGCCTCAAAGAAGTCTGCCTTAGCAGTAGACACCGAGTTCGTCCGAACCCGCACGCTTTATCCTCAGTTAGGTCTTATTCAACTGTATGATGGTGAACGGCTGTTACTGGTCGATCCCATCGCTGATATCGATTTAGCACCGCTAAAAACACTCTTAGTCGATGAGACTGTGGTAAAAATCCTGCATTCTTGTTCAGAGGACCTCGAGACGTTTCAGGTAGCTCTGGGGGTCATGCCTGCGCCGTTGTTTGATACGCAAATTGCGCTGGCGCTTTTGAACCAGGGCAATTCGGTCGGTTATGCCAGAATGATTGAGGCTCGTCTTGACATTCAGTTAGACAAAGGTGAGTCGCGAACCGATTGGTTGGCAAGGCCACTGTCACAGAAACAGTTAGAATACGCTGCCAATGACGTGCTCTATTTATTCGACGTTTATACGCCCATCAGGGATGAGATACAGCAGGCCAGAAAGCTTGATTGGCTGTATCAGGAAGTCGAGTTGATGAAACAAAAAAAACTTGCCAACCTACCTACAGAATATGCTTACTTAGCGGTCAAGAACAATTGGCGCTTACGCTCGCGAAACTTGGCAGTGTTGCAGCAATTAGCCAAGTGGCGTGTGGGCATGGCGCAAGATAAAAACCTCGCCCTTAATTTTGTTGTAAAAGAAGCCAACTTGTATGAGGTGGCCCGACGTCTGCCACAAAAGAAGAATGATTTATTTGCCATTAGTGGCATGAACCCCCATGAAATAAGACGGTATGGTGAGACTCTTCTAGAGATAGTGGACATGGCGCTGCATATGCCTCCGGAGCATTATCCCAAGCCCGTAGAGCGGCTAAACGATTTCCCTGTCGCGAAAAGCATGAGTAAGCAAATTCGTGAACTGTGCGAACAGGTCGCGGTCACAGAGGATGTACCTGTGGAAATGCTGGCGTCACGTAAGCAAATTCATCAGTTATTGAAGTGGCAGTGGTTTGAGGTCGATGAAACGCGCCTGAGTGGTTTGACGCCTGATTTATTAACCGGTTGGCGTTGGTCTTTACTGTCCGATGGGTTAACGCCGATTTTTGATAGTCAAATTAAATCAAGTTAATACAGAGAACGTTATGTTATGTGCAGTTTATAAAAGTCCGCGAAAAGCGGATACTTACCTTTTTATACTAAAAAGAGACGATTTTTCTTCCGTTCCCGAACCATTAATGAAGACGTTTGGTACACCACAGTTAGTCACCTTATTGAATTTAGCCAAACGTGATCGTTTGGGTACCGCAGAACTTAACAAAGTGAAACAAGCATTAGACAGTGATGGATTTTATCTTCAACTGCCGCCTCCACCAGAGAACTTGTTGGAACAACATCGGAAAACCAAGGGGTTAAAATGAGAAATTGGCTGTATGGCTTATTCTTTATCAGCGCATCTTTGATAGCAGATGAAAAACCGGATTTTGACACTTATGTCAGTCAGATTAAGCAGCAAGCTGTGGAAAAAGGTTTTGACGCGGACTTTATTGACGACGCGTTTCAAGACATTGAGTTTTATCAGCGCAGTGTTAAGGCAGACAAAAATCAACCAGAGTTTAAGCTGACATTAGAAAGATACTTGACCAGTCGGGTACCTGACTGGAAAGTGAAACAGGCCATCGAAAAGTACCAGCAACATCGTGAAGTGTTAGAAGCGGTTGGCAAGCAATATGGTGTTCAACCGCGCTTTATTGTCGCCCTGTGGGGCAATGAAAGTAATTTTGGCTCGTACCAGGGGAAATATAAAGTCATTTCCGCACTGACGACCATGGCCTACGAGGGGCGGCGTGAGACCATGTTCAAACGTCAATTGTTTGCAGCATTGGAAATCTTGCGCGACGGACATATTAGCAAAGATAAGTTTGTTGGCTCGTGGGCGGGCGCCATGGGACACAGTCAATTTATGCCCACATCGTTTATCGCTTACGCCCAGGATTTTGATAACGACGGTAAAAAAGACATCTGGACTAACGAAGCAGATGTCTTTGCATCTATAGCTAACTACCTTAAATCGGTGGGATGGCGAGACGACATCACCTGGGGAAGACAAGTCAAAGTGCCCGAGGACATTAATACTGAGCTTAGTGGGTTAGATAAAACCAAGGCACAAAGTCTGGCTCAATGGCAGGCACTTGGGGTCAGACGTTTTGACGGCAGTGATTTACCTCAACGAGATCTCAAAGCAAACCTGATCATGCCAGATGGCATCAATGGGCGAATTTATCTGGTGTACGAGAACTTCCATACCTTGATGAATTGGAACCGCTCAACGTTTTTCGGCAGTGCGGTTGGCGTGTTATCTGATCGAATCCAGTGGGGCCTGCAATAAGTGTATCAAGCTCAAATGCTTAACGGTCAACGGTATACTGTGGCTACATCTAAAGTCGTGTGCGTAGGTCGTAATTATCTTGACCACATCAAAGAACTTGATAATCCGACCCCGACAGAGCCGGTGCTGTTTATGAAGCCGTCCACCGCGTTAGTTGACCTGCGAGATGAAATTGTAATTGATAGCAGCAATTGTCATTTTGAAACTGAGTTAGCCTTGTTGGTGGGTCATACCACCAGGCGGGTAAGTGTTGACAATGCGATGCAATCGATAGCGGGCGTAGGGCTGGCATTGGATTTAACGCGAAGAGACGTTCAACAGCGGCTCAAACAACAGGGACTCCCATGGGAAAGAGCAAAGGCGTTTGATTGCAGTTGCCCAGTAAGTCCGTTTGTTCCCTTCGATCAGATAGACGATGTAGCGTCATTGCATTTCGAGTTGCATATCAATGATAAACTGCAACAACAAGGTTATTGCCGCGATATGATGCTTGATTGCGCACACTTAGTGAGTGAAATATCTAACTCGTTTACCTTGCTACCTGGCGATATCGTGTTGACCGGCACGCCCAAAGGGGTCGGACCTTTGTTGCCGGCAATGCAGCTAAGATTAACACTTGAGCCTTGGCTTAACGAATCAACTAAGGTAGTTACTTCATGAGTGAACGATTTTGGGAAAATACCGCCCTTGAAGACATGACCCAAGCTCAATGGGAAGCGGTGTGTGATGGTTGTGCAAAGTGCTGCTTACATAAGTTTATCGACGATGATGACGAAACGGTAGAAGGGCCAACAGACTATTTACATGACGGTGAGCAAATTCACTTTACCAATATTGTCTGTCAGTACCTGAACACCAAAAGCTGCAGTTGTACTCAGTATCAGCAACGCACTGCATTGGTACCTGATTGTGTGAAGTTGACCAAACAAAACCTGGATAAGATTTTTTACATGCCCCCCAGTTGTAGCTATCGCCGTCTGCATGAGGGACGAGGATTACCCAGTTGGCACCCATTGTTGAATCGCGGTAAAAAAACCGCTATGCATAGGGCCGGAATGTCGGTGCGCGGTAAAATTATCAGTGAAAATGAGGTCGGGCTGGCAGATTTTGAAGACTATATCGTGCGTTGGCCGCT
>CAXQZJ010000162.1:0-4247 GCA_964228145.1 Alteromonadaceae bacterium
GAGTCTCTAACCGTATCATTAACGAGATAGATGGCATCAGCCGTGTGGTTTACGATATCTCTGGTAAGCCACCCGCAACTATCGAGTGGGAATAACAAAAAAGGCCGCGTTTGCGGCCTTTGTTTTAATAGCGACGATCAATAACCATCAGGGTTCTGAGATTGCCAGCGCCAGCTGTCAGCGCACATATCACTAATGGTTTTGTGGGCTTTCCAACCCAGCTCATTCAACGCTTTTTCGGGGTTGGCAAAACATGCAGCTACATCGCCTTCACGGCGTGGACATATTTGGTAAGGTACAGGCTTACCGCTTTGTTGTTCGAACGCCTTAACCATATCCAGTACTGAATAGCCGGTTCCTGTGCCCAGATTGTATGTTACCAAACCACATTGGGTATGCAGTTTGTCGAGCGCTTTGAGGTGACCGTTGGCAAGGTCCTCTACGTGAATATAGTCACGCACGCCTGTGCCATCATGGGTGTCGTAATCATCGCCAAATACCGACAATTGCGCCCGTTTACCCACTGCAACCTGACTGATAAATGGCATCAGGTTATTCGGTAATCCGTTGGGGTCTTCACCGATTAAACCTGACGGGTGAGCGCCGACCGGATTAAAGTAGCGCAATAACGCAATGTTCCAGTCGTGATCTGACTTATAAATATCCTTAAGAATATTCTCAATCATCAATTTGGACATGCCGTAGGGGTTGGTTGGCGTCCCGACTGGCATGGTTTCTACCAATGGCAAAGCAATAGGATCGCCGTAAACGGTTGCTGAAGAGCTAAACACCAGATTTTTTACGCCCGCTGCGGCCATTTGCTCAAACAAAATAACCGAACCCATCACGTTATTTTGATAATAGGCAAGGGGTTTCTCTACAGACTCGCCAACAGCTTTTAATCCAGCAAAATGAATAACCGCATCGATATCATGTTGACCAAACAGGTTACGCAGTAATTGTGCGTCGCAGATGTCGCCTTTGATAAACTCAACCTGCTTTGTGGTGATTTTTTCCACCCGGCGAAGTGATTCCTCGCTGCTGTTACTCAGATTGTCCAATACCAATACCGAGACATCGGCGTCGAGTAATTGCAAAACGGTATGGCTACCAATATAACCAGCGCCACCGGTAACGAGTACTTTCGGCATCCTTAATTCCTTTTAGTTGGGAAGTTTGATGTATTTTTCAGCCATGCCCAGTTGCAGCGGACGGACCAACAAGGGAAACAACAACAATAAACCAGCAGCCCATAACGCATTGACGGGCTTCTCTGGAGCATTAACTAATAACGCGAAGAAGGGAATCAAAATCGCCAGCTTAATGATGTTGAGCAAAAAGGTTTCGGGTTGCTTCAATCGCTGGCAGGCTTTACCTAAGGCTTGTTGGCGCTGTTCAAGTGGCAGTGACGATAGCTTGTCGATTTGCGAAGTTGAATAAATCAGTCTCATGTCTGACCCCAGAATGCAGATGCCGCTCACTTTAACGCTTTTAGTCGGCATTGCAAGTGACTCAGCAAACAGCATTCCATGCTAAGGACAGGTTTGCTCAACGATTGAGTTCGTCGAATTGACGCTTTAAATCATAATCATTACTGGTCACGATTTTTTCTAATGTCTGAACTCTCTCCTGTAGCTCACTGACTTGTTTGATGAGTGCATCGTTATGGGCGTGCTTTTTACGCGCGTTCTCACTGAGGTGACGAATAATTTCGACCAGCGCCCAGCATACAATACCTACAACAAAGATGGTGGTCAGGTTCATCGTGGTTTTCCTTATGATGTTTTTGCTCACATATCATACAGCAAGAAGCTGACCATAAATATTTTTGTTTAAATTCAGAATGTTAAGAAATGTTATGGAGAGATGTAATATTATAAGTGGTGAATTTAACGAAAATTTTGTCTAATTGCGCCCATGAATGAAGCTCACTCTACCTTAACTTCCATCATCGCTGATGGCGATGAACACTGGATGCAGATTGCGTTACAGCAAGCGAGCGTCGCCGAGTCCCTTAACGAAATTCCGGTCGGCGCCGTGATCGTGAAAGACAATGAGTTGGTGGCGGTTGGCTACAATCAACCGATTGGTTTGAACGATCCAAGTGCCCATGCAGAAATACAAGCTATTCGAGCAGCGGGTGAGGTGCTGGGTAACTATCGGTTGGTGGATTGTGTCATGTATGTCACGCTGGAGCCATGTGCAATGTGCGCCGGGGCAATCGTGCACAGTCGCATCCAGCGCGTCGTATTTGGCGCGTTTGACGAAAAGGCCGGCGCAGCAGGTTCGGTGATGAATTTACTCGCTCACCCGGCGCTTAATCATCAAACAGCGATCACGTCCGGTGTGTTGGCCTCACAGTGCGGTGAAACCTTATCCGCTTTTTTCCGTCGGCGTCGGGCGGAGAAAAAAGCGTTGCGTCAATCCAAAGCGGGCGGTGTTAGCTCCTGATCGCTTCCTTCAGCAACGAATAGCTCACGGTTTTGGAAAGACTGACGTCGCATGTTGACTTTGCGATGCATCCTTTTTAACAACAAACGACGGCGCGTGTTGCTTTTAAATTTACGCGGACGAAAACGAAAGTTTTTATTCATCGCTGTTTTCCTGGTTTGTTGTTTGTTCTGTCGGAGCTTGATCCAGCGGCAGCCCCTGATTTTCATCTAGCCATACCAAGGTATCGTAATAGCGGCGGATGTTAGCCACGTAGTGTACCGCCTCATGTCCCCGAGCGTAGCCATATTTTAGCGTTTTATAGTATTTTTTCTGGCGCAGCAGTGGCAGGCGCTGTTTGACATCTACCCATAAGTCGGGGTTGCCGCCTTGACGCTGGGTGAGTATGCGCGCATCTTCCACATGTCCCCAACCAACATTATAGGCTGCCAAGGCGAACCAAGTGCGGTCAGGTTCCTGAATCCGGGCAGGAATACGTTCTCGCAATTGTTGAAAATAGTGGCTGCCGCCCTGGATGCTTTGAGCGGCATCCAAGCGGGATTTAATGCCCAAATCCCGCGCGGTTGCCAGTGTAAGCATCATCATGCCGCGTACACCGGTGGGACTTTTGGCTTTCGGATTCCAGTGACTTTCCTGATAACTCATGGCCGCTAACAATCGCCAATCTGTGGTCCCACTGAATTGTTCAAACAGGCTTCGATAGCGGGGCAGAATCTCTTCGGTCGCCTTTATAAATTGACGTGTATCAACATAATCGAAGGTTTGTATATGGCCAAAGTATTTGTCGTTGAGCACTTTTAACTGACCACTTTTCTGCAACTGGCCGAAATAATCGATCAGTGCCGCCAGTAGTGAGTCGTCCAGGTCTTTACTCAGTAGCCAGGCTATCGGTCTGGGTTCCTGAACCGTAAAGGCTATTGCTAGCTCTGGGTGACGACGGCGCATCACAGCAAGAGTGTGTGAGTCTGCTAGGGTATAGCTAAGTTCTCCTTCGAGCACTTGTTGCAGCAGTTCTTCTTCATCTAACTCATTGGTTTCCTGCCAATCCAGTGCGTAGTTTTGCTCGAGCTTTGCCAGTGTGGCGGCGTGACTGCTGCTGGCAACGACTTTGACAGTGCCTTGTAATTCTTCCGGTGAACGGGGCCAAGTCTGGCCTTGTTTAAAGACCAGCTTTTGGCTTACTTCGTGATATGCAGGGCCAATTTTGAAATCAGCCCGCAAGGGATCACTGACCGTTAAGCCGGTCGCAACAATATTGACGTGCTGAGAGCGTAATTGTGGATAGAGCTCGTCCAAATTGTAATAAGGCATGATTTCCAGGTTCACACCAAGATAGTCGGCAAACCCAGCAGCAAGCTCGTACTCGTACCCTTGTGGGCCATCGACGCCCTGATAATAGGTGGTAGGACCATAGCGCGTGCCGACTTTCAGGGTGCCTTGCTGCAACACTTGCTGTAGCGAATTCGGCGCCGATTGAGGTTGGCAGCCGAGCAACAGCGAACACAGCGCGACAGCAAGCCATACGGGGGCGGAAAAATGATTTGATTGGCTAATGGCCATACTACCTCGTTGGGTGAAATTGCCGGTCTATTCTGACCAAATTTAAACAGCTTATCCAGCTTATCAAATGATTGATTTTACACTATAATGCCGAGCCTCAGGACGCTCTTACAATTTAATTAAAATCGGAACCGCCGCTATGTTGATTCTTCGTGGTGCCCCGGCACTGTCAGACTTTCGTGAGCGCAAGCTCGTTTCTCAACTAGAGGCAGCCGGTCTGCCGATACAATCGCTGT
>CAXQZJ010000163.1:0-25157 GCA_964228145.1 Alteromonadaceae bacterium
AGCCACCAGTGCCAATACAGACACAAGACTTAACAATTTACTTTTCATTCCTGAGCGATCTCCAATCAGTTAAACCTCACATGTTCCTGAATATAGGGACAAAATGAACAATTCAAACAGGTAGATTAAAGACCTTTTTTACTCAGGCAAAGTTCCCGTTGACGTTACTCTTTCACTGTTGATTGCTGATTTTTTGCACCATTGAAAAGACCAGAGCTGTCACCCGAATAGTCTCGTGGTTGATCTTCTGCCTGAGTCGCAGGGCGCTTGTCACTGCGTTGTGCATTGCGCAGATAGGCACTGGCCTGATCGCCGAAAAATGTTAACTGCGGTTTATCTTCGGTTTCTTCAGCGGCACTTAATGCACTCTCAAATTGCGCTAACTGCTCCCGTATGCCTTTACTTTGGGCGTCTAAGGCATCGAGTAACTGTGTTGTTTCCAGAATGTGGCCCTGAGCTATGGCGTTGTGTTGTTGCTGCTGCTGAAATTGCTGCTCGGCATCATTGTCCTGTTGCAATTGGAAGCGCGCGACGAAGTAACCAATGATGGCACCGCCAACAAGAAGTAAAATACCAATTAAAAGTTCCATTCAAATATACCTCATTGGACTGCTTGAGCTTAAAGGCTAATTATTACATGAAATCAGCCATGGTCCTTTAGAATTTATCGTTGATCATAGTATCATGTGCAGCCGCTGGAAAGTGGACTGACTTGACAGCAAGCATCCGGAATTAGTTACGAGGCGTATTAGGTTAAATGGCTACACTTTTGTCACCCTGGCAGCGTTATCAACAGGATTTAAGTCACGCAGATTTTGTGCACGATGAAGCGCAGCAAAATGCAGTGTTACATTTGCAGCGGCTGTATGACGATCTATTGGCAAAACGTTCAGTTCGCGGGCCGTTTGCCAAGCTATCAGCGTGGATTTTGCGCAACGACAAACAACAGGAAATCCAAGGCCTGTATTTTTGGGGCGGAGTCGGGCGGGGTAAAACCTATTTGGTCGATACGTTTTTTCAAAGTTTGCCGTTTGACCGCAAGATGCGTGTGCATTTTCACCGTTTTATGCATCGTGTGCATGCTGAACTGAAAACACTGGCGGGCACTCAGGACCCGCTTAAAGTGGTGGCTAAGCGCCTGCATAAAGAAGCCCGTATTATTTGTTTTGATGAGTTTTTTGTCAGTGATATCACCGATGCAATGATATTGGGTACCTTATTCGAGGAACTGTTCAAGCAAGGCATTGTGTTAGTTGCAACGTCAAATATCGAACCGGTTAATCTTTATCGCAATGGTTTACAACGCGCTCGCTTTTTACCGGCAATTGCGCTGATTGAGAAACATTGTCAGGTTGTCAACGTAGACAGTGGCGTTGACTATCGGTTGCGTACTTTGGAACAAGCTGAAATTTATCACAGCCCTCTTGATCAGAGTGCAACGGAGAATCTGGTACGTTACTTCCAGCAGCTGGCACCGGACAGCGGTGAGCAGGGCCGGGTGATTGATGTCAATGATCGTTTGCTGCCTACCCTGTATGAAGCGGACGGTGTGGTGATGATGAACTTCAAAACCCTCTGTGATAGTCCACGTAGCCAAGCTGACTATATGGAATTAAGCCGTTTGTATCACTCGGTATTACTGGCTGATGTGCCACAGATGAACGGTGACAACGACGATGCTGCCCGCCGCTTCATTGCCATGGTTGATGAGTTTTACGAACGCAAAGTGAAACTGATAATGTCGGCGGCGGTGCCGATGCCTGAACTGTACAAAAAAGGTCGCCTGAGTTTTGAATTTAAGCGTTGCCTGAGCCGGTTACAGGAAATGCAGTCCCACGACTATCTTGCCAGCCAACACTTGCCCTAAAAATAACCAGTTTACTCTTCTCATTGCTGGTCATTTCTGTATAATGCGCGGCCTGCCCAGTTACTGTCGCAATGGAAGGTGACACCGTCAGTGGGCTCGAAGGGGCCAATTTTACTGACTTGGCGCGGTTTGTTTCGGCAAACCAATTTGTAACGATTACTATTTATTTGGGTAACGATTGATGAAAACTTTTGTTGCTAAGCCAGAAACGGTAGAACGCGACTGGTATGTGGTAGATGCCACAGACAAAACATTGGGTCGTCTGGCGACTGAAATTGCAACTCGCCTGCGCGGTAAGCATAAAGCTGAATACACTCCTCACGTAGATACTGGTGATTACATCATCGTCATCAACGCTGAGAAAGTTGTTGTAACCGGCAACAAGTCGAAAGACAAGATGTATTACCGTCACACTGGCTATCCGGGTGGTTTACGCGAAACTAATTTCGAAAAACTGCAAGCCCATAAGCCAGAGATGATCATTGAAAAAGCAGTTAAAGGCATGCTGCCTAAGGGTCCATTGGGCCGTGCAATGTTCCGTAAGATGAAAGTCTACGCGGGTGCTGAGCACAAACATGCTGCGCAACAACCACAAGTTTTGGACATTTAAGGGAGCAATGAGTAATGGCTGATAATCAATACTACGGTACCGGTCGTCGTAAAAGCTCGACAGCTCGTGTTTTCTTGCGTCCAGGCAGCGGTAACATCGTAATTAACAAGCGTACTATCGAAGAGTTCTTCGGTCGCGAAACTGCCCGCATGGTAGTTCGTCAACCGTTAGAACTGGTCGAAATGACTGACAAATTTGACCTGTACATCACTGTAACCGGTGGTGGTATCTCTGGTCAGGCTGGCGCAATCCGTCACGGTATTACCCGTGCACTGATGGAGTTTGATGAAACTCTGCGTCCTGCTCTGCGTAAAGCTGGATTTGTTACTCGTGACGCTCGTCAGGTTGAACGTAAGAAAGTCGGTTTGCACAAAGCACGTCGTCGTCCTCAGTTCTCCAAGCGTTAATACGCGCACCAAGTATACAAAACCGGCCTGCATGGCCGGTTTTTTTTGTCCGTAATATACGGATTTAGTCAGTATTTCCTTGTTTTTTACAGGGCTTTTCTTTTATCATTTTCGGGTTTGATTATTTAATTAAAATCCTAAGCTTTATGTTTATTCCGCGTACAGCGCGGAAACCCGTTCCAAACGTTGGAGATTTGTGGATGAGCAATACGCCCGTTGATAATGGTCGGCGTCGTTTCCTGACAGTCACTACCTCAGTGGTAGGTGCAGTCGGAGCCGTCGGTGCGGCTGTGCCTTTCGTTGCTTCCTGGAATCCAAGTACCCGTGCCAAAGCGGCCGGGGCGGATGTTCAGCAAGATATCAGTAAACTCGAACCTGGTCAGTTGATCAGTGTTAAATGGCGAAGCAAGCCTGTGTGGATTGTGCGTCGTACGCCAGACATCCTCTCAGAGCTTGAGAACAACACTGACTTGTTGAGTGACCCTGAATCTCAGGAAGATCAACAACCGGAGTTTGCACGTAATACTTTCCGTTCACTCAAAGATGAGTATTTGGTTCTGGTTGGTATTTGTACACACTTGGGCTGCTCACCAAAATTCCTGAAAGACGGTGATTTTGCTAAGCAAGCTGAAGTAGAAGGCGTTAACAACGGTTTCTTCTGTCCTTGTCATGGTTCTAAGTTTGATATGGCTGGCCGCGTATTTAAGGGTGTACCAGCACCGTCTAACTTGCAGGTACCTCCCTACATGTTCCTGGATGACAACACCATTTTGATCGGTTCCTCTGAGGAGAACGCGTAATGTGGAAAAATCTGCTCGAATGGATTGAATACCGCTTGCCGCTGCAACGCGTGGCAAATATGCACGCGATTCAGTATCCAGCGCCCAAAAATATGAACTTTTGGTACGTCTTTGGCTTTTTGGCCACAATCGTACTCGTCAATCAAATCCTTACCGGCATTTGGCTGACCATGAACTATGTACCCAGTGCAGAAGGTGCGTTTGCCTCTGTTGAGTACATCATGCGTGAGGTTGAATACGGAGACGTGATTCGCTACATGCACAGTACCGGTGCCTCTGCCTTTTTTGTGGTGGTATATCTGCACATGTTCCGGGGCATGATCTACGGCTCCTATCAAAAACCACGGGAATTGCTGTGGTTATTCGGTATGTTTATCTACCTGGCGCTAATGGCTGAAGCCTTTATGGGTTACGTTCTGCCTTGGGGTCAAATGTCCTACTGGGGTGCTCAGGTGATTGTTTCCCTGTTTGGCGCAATCCCGGTGGTGGGGCCAGACCTGGTTGTATGGTTGCAAGGTGACTATGTAATCTCTGGTGCGACCCTGAACCGTTTCTTCGCCTTACATGTAATTGCATTACCCTTGGTAATCGTTATTTTGGTATTCCTGCACATTGTCGCGTTGCACGAAGTTGGCTCTAACAACCCTGACGGTATTGCGATTAAGCACCCGAAAGGCAGCTTGTCAGAAGACGAAAAAACCAAGTGGAAAATTCACGAATACTACACAGACAAGTACGACATCGCTGATGACGTGATTCCTTTCTTCCCGCACATTGTGCTGAAAGACTTGGTCGCCTTCTGTGTGTTCCTGTTCGCGTTCTGTTACATCGTGTTCTATGCACCAGAGATGGGTGGTAAATTCCTGGAGCATCCGAACTTCGAAATTGCTAACCCGTTCAAAACACCTGAGCATATCTTCCCTGTTTGGTACTTTACGCCCTTCTATGCAATCCTGAAGGCAGTACCGCACAAGCTGGCGGGTGTTATCATGATGTTCCTGGCAATTATACTGTTGGCCTTGTTGCCATGGATTGACCGGGGTAAAGTCAAGTCGTGGCGCTATCGTTGTGGTCTGCACAAAGTCAACCTGATCGTCTTTGCGGTCGTGTTTATCTTCCTTGGTTACTTGGGTGGAACTCCACAGGCAGAATGGAAGATTGTCGCTTCTCAGATCGCAACCGTGATGTACGTGATGTTCTTTGTCTTGCTGTTTATCTACAGTAAAAATGAGAAGACCAAACCTGTGCCAGAGAGGATCAGCAAATGAAGAAGTTTTTAATCAGCGTTTGCTTGCTAGTGCCGACTCTGGCGCTAGCAGCCGGCAGTGATTTCCCACTGGACAAAGCCAACTACGACCTCAAAGACAAAGCGTCTTTGCAGCGTGGTGCTCAATTGTTCATGAACTATTGCTTGGGGTGTCACCAGCAACAATATCAACGATATCAAACCACCTTTGAGGATTTAGACATTCCTCTGGAGTTGGGTGAAGAGTATCTGCAATTTACCGGTGACAAGGTCAGCTCATATATCACAAATGCCATGGAGCCAGAAATGGCAGAGAAATGGTTTGGTGCTGCCATTCCTGATCTGACGTTGGTTGCCCGGGTAAGAGGTGCGGATTGGTTGTACACCTACCTGCGTAACTTCTATGCGGATCCAAAGCGTCCTTTTGGCGTTAACAACCTGTTGTTTAAAGATGTGGGTATGCCACACGTGCTGCAAGAGTTGCAGGGCTTACCTCAGGTAACTACCGAAAAGCAGCTGGTCGATGGCGAGATGGTTGATCGCTATGTGGGCATCAAAACAGATGGTACCGGTATGTTGAATGATGCCGAGTATGATGCAGCGGTGTTGGACCTGGTTAACTACTTGGTATATGTAGGCGAACCGGGCCGCGTTGATTTAGAACACAAGGGCAAGTTCGTACTGGGCTTTATTGTTGTGTTGTTTATCTTCGTTTACTTGCTGAAGAAAGAATACTGGCGAGACGTACATTAATTCAACAGAAAACTATGTATAATAGCAAAGGGGCGGATGCGCCCCTTTTTGTCGTTAAAATACACAACGAGATAATTTGCGCGCCATACAACAAGAGGCGCACTTTCGGAGGAAATTGAATGGCTGTTGCCGCGAATAAACGTTCTATAATGACGTTGTTTTCAGACACGATTGATATCTATAGTCATCAGGTTCGCATCGTGCTGGCAGAAAAAGGTGTTGGTGTTGAGATTACCTTTGCTGATCCGTCTAACCTGCCCGAAGATCTGCTTGATCTGAACCCTTACGGTACAGTCCCCACCCTGGTTGATCGTGAGTTGGTATTGTATGAGTCACGTATCATTATGGAATATCTGGATGAACGCTTCCCTCATCCTCCTCTGATGCCGGTATACCCTGTCGCTCGCGGGTCAAGCCGCCTGATGATGCATCGTATTGAAAATGACTGGTACAGCCTTGCTGCCACTGTGCTCAAAGGCAAAGGTGATGTTGCGGTTGCCCGTGCTGAGTTGCGTGAAGCAATTTTATCCTTGGCGCCGTTATTTGCCGATACGCCTTATTTTATGAGTGAGGAATTTAGCTTGGTAGATTGCTATCTGGCACCGTTATTGTGGCGTTTACCTCAGTTGGGTATCGAATTGACCGGTACCGGTAGCAAGGAAGTGAAAGATTATATGAAGCGTGTGTTTGAGCGTAGTTCCTTTGTCGCGTCACTGACCGATCAGGAACGTGAAATTCATAACCCACTGTAATTCATGACGTCTAATCGCCCCTACCTACTGCGTGCTTTCTACGACTGGATTGTCGATAACGACTGCACGCCATACTTGGTTGTTGACGCTATGACGCCGGGTACTGAGGTACCACAAGAACACGTCAAAGACGGACAGATAGTGCTAAATATTGCCCCCTCCGCGTGTAACAACATGCATATGGGGCAAATTGATCTGACCTTCGAGGCACGCTTTGGCGGTGTGCCTCAGCGGTTAGTGGTCCCTATGACTGCGGTTATGGCGATTTACGCCCGTGAAAACGGTGCAGGAACTATCTTCACTCACGAAGATGACGATCCTGAACCACCGACGGATAAACCGCCCAAGGAATCTGCTGGTCAGCCACCCAAAGGCCGGCCAAGTCTTAAGATAGTAAAATAAACGCGCCTCAGGCGCGTTTATGATTTACGGAATTTGAAAATAAAGCGATTGGTACGGTCCCTTACCTTGGGATCCCAGATTGGAATAGTCATAGGGTCGTCTAAATTCTGTAAAAACCCTGCCTGCTCAACCAAATCGAATCCCCAGTTTTGCATTTGCTGTTTCACGAAATCTGCTTCTATCCGGTGTAATCCCGCAGCGTCGTCAGTGCCACGTCCTGGCAATGAACTATGGTCAACGATGATTAATTCGCCATTGGATTTGAGCGCCGTTTTCAACTGTTCAATGAACGCCTGAGCATCCACTTTAGCCCAGCCGCGGGATGGCATCACATAGTAAAGGTCATGAAATGATAGCATCAGGAGAATGCGATCATAGCGGTCAGGCGACAGACCGAGGTCGTCGGCTTCGCGGGTCAACATGGTTGCATTGGGCAAGCGCTTGTCTGAAAACCGCTGGCGAATGGTCTCTGCGCCGATAAAATCGATGTAGGCTAAATTATTCAGGGCATCCACGTGGCCACTGTTACCCAGTGTACGAGCCAGCAACTCAGTATAGTAACCGTCGGCAGCAAAGATATCTAACACCGTCATACCCGGTTCAATGCCAGCGAACGAGAGGAGTTTTACGGGCCGCCTTTTATTATCTTTGTCCTTGTCCAGTTGAGGCCGTTGCGGATTATCCACCGCAGCTTGATAATGCTGAATGAGCTCGCTCGTACTGGCAAAACTTGCCGACACTAATAACAGTAAGGCAACACTCACCGCTAGGCTAAATCGCATGCACTTTCTCCTTCATTCACCCCGCCAGTGTGGTAGTGCAAAACGGTGAAAACAAGTGCGCTGTGATGAGCAGCCAACTAGGTGCGACCAATCCCTCGCTTTCGAGGATTCAATGGTACTGGTAATGGCCATTGATTGACGACCTGATAGCGGACACCGTTTTGTGTGCTGACTGATTCAAATAATGACAGCTCAGTGACCGAAATACCGATATCTGGCGATAACAAAGCCGCAGGTGGTGGTGCTTTGCAGTTGCGTTGTAAGGTCACATGAGGAACAAATTCGCCCTGATGGCACCCAATACCCGTTTGCCGGGCAAACTGAAAGCACAGGTCGCTGAGTTGCTGTAATGGTGCAGGGCAGCGTTGCGGTCCTATCCAACTCACTTTGGCCCGTTGAAAATAGCCCTGACAGTCCAGCGTAACACTGAAGGGGGCAACTAACTCTGATTCGGCCACGAGGCTTTGCAACAGATCTAACTGTCGCTCGTTTACCTCTCCAAGAAATGCCGTGGTCAGATGATAATTACTGGCCGCGACTTTGTGCGTGGAGGCCGGCATGGCTTTTTCTTGCCAGTTTACTATTGCAAGTTTTTCCTGATGGGCCAAAGTTAAGCCGAAGAATAAGCGCATATCAGGTCACCGAAATACAAAAGAAATAATGGTAACATAGGCATCATTAGTTAGAACGCAGTAATGGTCGCATGACCTTAAGGACGCGGGTGTTACCGGTAGCTAAAATTAGTCGGCAAATAGGCCTGGCATTAACACAAAACAATGTGATTCTCAGTGCACCACCCGGGGCTGGAAAATCAACCCGGCTTCCGCTGGATTTGTTAGACAGTGAGATCGCTCGTCAGGGCAGGATTATCATGCTGCAACCGCGTCGCTTGGCAGCCGTGAGCATTGCCAATTATCTTGCGGAGCAGTGCGGTGAAAAACCCGGCCAAACGATTGGTTATCGGGTTCGTGGAGAAGCGGCGGTCAGTCAGTCAACTCGTTTAGAAATAGTGACCGAAGGCGTACTGACACGTTTGATACAAGCTGACCCGGAATTAGCAGGTGTCAGTTTGTTGATATTTGATGAGTTTCACGAGCGTAGTCTGCATGCTGATCTTGGCTTGGCGCTGAGCTTGGAAGTACAGGCATCATTACGCGACGATTTGCGTTTGTTGGTCATGTCTGCAACGTTAAATTTATCACCACTGACAAAACTATTACCTGAGGCAAGCCAATTTAACCTCGAAGGACGTCAGTTCCCGGTAGAGACTCACTACATGCCGACGCAAGCGCAGCAGCGATTAGATCTTGCTGTGAATCGTTGTGTCCGGCACGCCTTATCCGTTCATGAGGGTAGCATATTGGTATTCATGCCCGGTGTGAGCGAAATAGAACGCTGTGTGAGCAGCTTATCGGGGCAACTTGACGATGATATTGACGTTTATGCGCTGCATGGCAGGTTAACCATCGCGCAGCAACAAAAGGCTATAGCGCCGGCGAGCAGCGGACGGCGCAAAGTCGTGTTTGCCACCAACCTGGCCCAAACCAGTTTGACTATCGAAGGTATCAGTGTGGTCATCGACTCCGGTTTAGAGAAGCGAGTAACCTTTGATCCGCAACTGGGCGTGAGCCGGCTTAGTACGGTGCGAATTAGTCAGGCTGCGGCAACGCAGAGGCAGGGACGAGCGGGGAGGTTGAGTCAGGGCACCTGTTACCGTCTCTGGTCAGCCGAAGCTCATCAACGATTGGTTGTTCATGATCAACCGCAGATCTGTACTCAAGATGTCAGCGATGCGATTGTTGAGGCGGCTGTATGGGGAAGCCGCTTAGATGCGTTACCCATGCTGGACGTCTCGCCCCATCAGAGCCTGCTGGAATCGCGGTTACAACAGCAAGGTGTATTGGACCAAAAAAACCGCATTACCCCGAAGGGGAAACAACTGCACCAAACCGGGGTTGGGCTAAGGATTGCTCCCTTGGTGTTATGGGCAATGCAGCAAGACAGTGCATTGAAGGCACTGGCTTGTGCTGTGATTGTAACTCTCGAGACCGGCACAAGACTGGGATTGGGTAATAGTGCAGACATCACGCAGCGTTTAACGGCATTGCAACGTCAGCCAGCGACGGGAGCAGCCCAACGCCTGTACTCCCAATGGTTAAAAAAAATGTCAGTATCGGGCCCTCAGGAATGGCCGTTAGAATATCTGGCTGAGGTATTGTGCCAAGTCTCTGATATTCAGTTAGCGCGTCAGCGCCAGGCTGGAAACTTTACCCTGAGTAAAGGTGCGGGCGCATTCATAGAGCGTGAACATCCGCTGGCTAATGCAAGTTGGCTGCTGGTTGCTGAAACACTCAAGACGGATCGGGCTGATCAGCGGATTGTATTAGCCCAAGCAATATCGGAGGGTGAGGTAAAAACGCTGTTTGCAGATAAAGTCATCGAAGTACAGCAATGTGAATGGGTCAATGACGCAATTAGCTGTCTGCGTATTCGTAAGGTAGATCAACTCGTTATCCAACGGCAGACACTGCCAAAGGCCAGCCAACAGCAATTGGCGGATTTATGGAAACGGCGCCTGATTGATACGGGCGTAGCTCAATGGCCTATCGATTCCCATGGACTACAAATATTGATTCGAATGCGGCTGATGCAAGCCATCCACGACCAATGGCCAGATATGAGTGATGCCGGGCTAATTGATCGAATGGATGATTGGTTAATGCCGTTTTTAAGTGATCAACATCAGTGGTCGGTGTTGCAAAACTTGGATTGGCGCACCCTATTGCTCAATCAATTGGACTGGCAACAGCAACAACGCCTCGAACAGTATTTTCCTGAGAAAGTGACGATTCCTACCGGCAGGGATGTCCGGTTAGACTATTTGCCCGACGGTCAGGTACTATTGGCAGTCAAAATACAGGAAATGTATGGGTTAACAAAAGGCCCGACAGTGGCCAATGGTCAACGCCCTGTCACGTTAAGTTTATTGTCGCCAGCTGGCCGACCATTGCAAACTACGGCTGACCTAGAGGGCTTTTGGCAGGGCAGCTACCGTCAGGTTCAGAAAGAAATGAAAGGGCGCTACCCAAAACACTATTGGCCGGACGATCCAGCTCAGGCAACGCCCACCAACAAAACCAAAAAGAACATGTGATGGCAAAAAAAGCAGTAAAAAAATCCGCTAAAAGTAACAAGGTAACACGTCATCCGTTTCGTAGCGCTTTGTTCGCACCCCTGCGATGGTTTGGGCGCCATTGGGGTAAGTTGTTGCTGGCAGGTTTAACCATCTGCATTGGCTATAGCGTGTATTTAGATGCGCAAATTAAGGCCCGTTTTGACGGTGATCGGTGGCAGGTACCTGCACAGATATACGCCCGTCCCCTCACTTTGTACGCAGATAAAGACTTGGCTATTGAAGAACTAGTCGATGAGTTGGCGCTGCTCTCTTATCGTCAGGTCCAACAAGGCCGCAATAGCGGCGAATATAGCCGCCATGGTCAACGCATCCGGGTGGTTCGACGGGCATTCGCTTTCCCTTCTGGCTATCAGCCGGAACAAGTGCTGGATATCAGTTTTGAACAAGACAAGATTCGTTCAGTGATTGATGTCATCAGTGGGAAGCCATTACGTCAGGCATCACTTGAGCCCTGGTTAGTCACCCGTTTGGTCTCCAAGCAGCGAGAAGATCGCATGTTAGTGCAGTTGGAGCGGGTGCCAGCACTGCTTACTGATACGTTACTATTAGTTGAAGACAGGGACTTCTATCAGCATTGGGGGGTAAACCCTGTTGCCATTGTCAGGGCGCTGGTCGCAAACATTAAGGCGGGCGCCAGTGTGCAAGGCGGAAGCACGCTGACACAACAACTGGTGAAAAACTTTTTTCTGACCCGAGACAAGACGTTACTGCGTAAAATTAATGAAGCCTGGATGTCGGTTTTACTTGAAATCCGGTATGACAAAGACGAGATTCTTGAGGCCTATTTAAACGAGGTTTATCTTGGTCAAAACGGTAACAGCGCTGTCCATGGATTTGGCTTAGCAAGCCATTTTTATTTCGATCGTCCCCTCAACGAGTTGGATGCCGGCGAAGTGGCTGCGCTAATCGGGATCGTAAAAGGCCCCAGTTATTACAATCCCAGACGCTATCCTCAACGAACAATGCAACGTCGCGATCTGATTCTCAGGCTGATGTTGGATGCTGAGATGATCTCAGTGCAAGAGTACAAGGCCTTTACTCAACGACAAATCCAGCTTGCAGACCGTAGCCGCTTTCGCGGGGACAAACATCCGGCTTATATGGATAAAGTACGCCGCGAGTTGGCGTTACAACTGCCTGATTTATCAGCGATGGAGGCCGGCGTGCGGGTGTTCACGGCGATGGATCCCTTGGCGCAGCAGCGGGCAGAACAGGCCGTGGAGTCACAACTTTCACAATTGGAAGTAAGTCGTAAGATAAGCCAATTACAAGCTGCGTTATTGGTGACAGATATAAAAAGTGGTGAACTCAGGGCCATTGTTGGGGACAGAGAGACAGCGTTTGAAGGCTTCAACCGCGCTTTAGATGCGCGTCGGCAAGTTGGCTCGGTGATTAAGCCTGCCGTTTACCTCACCGCATTGGAGCAGTACCACGAATATACGTTAGGCAGTGTTCTCAATGATGAACCCATCAAGCTGCGCAGCACTCAGGGAAAAATGTGGGCGCCGCAAAATGCCGATAAAAAGTTTCGTGGTAATGTGCCTCTGGTAGATGCCTTGGTCAACTCACTGAACGTTCCGACCGTCAAATTGGGCATGAAATTGGGACTGGAAAACGTGGCAGACACGCTTTATCGTTTGGGTGTTGAGCAAGATGTAGACCCGTATCCAGCAATGACCCTTGGGGCAGTAAATTATTCGCCATTAATGGTCAATCAAATGTATCAAACCATTGCTAATCAGGGGTTGCACCTGCCGTTGCACGCTTTGTTGGCAGTGACAGACAGCGACAACCGTTTAATTTGGCACCGCGAGTTGCCTGCGAGTCAGCGCTTCGATCCCAAAGCCGCTTATTTGCTAAATTACGCATTGCATAAAGTCACACAGCAAGGCACGGCTAAGCAGCTAGCGAAGGTTTTTCCCAATGTAAATCTGGCCGGTAAAACCGGCACCACAGATGATTATCGGGACAGTTGGTTTAGTGGCTTTGATCGCAGTACGTTAACCACAGTATGGGTTGGCCACGATGACAACATGCCAACTGGCTTAACCGGCGCATCGGGGGCGTTACAGGTCTTTATCAATTACCTTAAACGGCAATATCCTAAATCCTTAGTGCGCAGCTTACCCCAGGGGGTCACCATCACCGCATTTGATCAAAACGGTCAAATGCATGCAGTGAACTGCCCGGCTCAGCGACGCTTGCCGGCCATCGTTGACGAGCTAACTCAGTTGCAACCTTGCCAGAAAGTGAAACAAGGGCAACAACGAGAGCCGTCTCTGTGGGAGCGTATTTTTGGTGGCTGAGTCAGTCATTGCTGTTCGCGATTAAGCCTGGCATCAATAAATTTATCGATGTCAGGCAAGCCAGAGCAAGTTACTGTCCCACCCGTCCAGTTGGACAACGTTGCCATGACCGCAGCCCCGGTGTTATTGCAGTTTACTTCTACTTTTCGTGCCTCAGCACGCTGCTGTTCTTCGGTCAGGCGATTAAATTTACGCGGATCCGCAACCTGTGGCGAATTTAATTGCTGTTGCCATTGGTCTCGGGATTGGCTGGTTAACTGATCGACTTGTTGCTGTTGCTGCGCATTTAGCCCAGCTCGTATTCGTTGTTGCAGTTGCTGTGCTGAAACCGGATGTTCGATGGCCGGTAGCGCAGCTTGTGCAGGTCTGACTGATGGCTCCGGTTGTGAAACTGGCTCAGTCACTTCAGCAGTAGTCTCGGTTATTTGTTGCTCTTCACTCGCTGGTGACTCAACCTCAGGGTTAACCCGGCCGAGTGCGACGGGAGAATCCGGGATCTGTTGTTCTGATGAGGGGGGGGCCACTGGCACATTGCGCGGTGCAGCTTGATAGACCAGCGTGGCACGAAGAGGCGGATTGGGCTTAACCGGTGTCCTAGGCGCAGAGCTTGGGGATAAATACCAGATTAATAATGCTCCGATGAGATGAATCAGTAGCGAGCAGGCTAACCATAGCAGCACATCGGACTTCGCACTTATGGTTGGACTGGCTGCTGACATTGTTAACTCATGGAATTCATTGACTTAGCTTAAGAATCAATAAAGGGCCAAAAGTTCAACTTTCGAATGCCCCATCCCAATCAGTAGGAAGAATGCCGCCTCTGGTGCGATAACATTTCTCTAAATGTAAGCCGAGAACAGGGTCATCAGGCATACTGGCAAAGCCTTTTTGTAACACATTGATGGCTTCATCCCAGCGTTGCAGCGAGCGTAATTCGATAGCTCGCTCAATAATACTATTGGTCGCGAGGCGTTGCTGACGCTGATGCTCAGGTAGGTGATCTAACACCTCAAAAATACGGGTGGGATTTTGTTTACCTTTGAGTCTGACCCAGTCCAATAACCGGTAGCTGAAGGGATGATCATCTGGCAAGGACGCTAGCGTCTCCCCGCTGATAATGATATCAGCCTTGTAGTGGGGTGTCAGCGACTCAAGACGAGCAGCCGTATTGACACTGTCACCTAAAACCGTGCTGTCCATTCGATCGTCTGACCCAACGGTACCCATGATCACGGGTCCAAAATGGACACCGATACCCACGTTTATCGGCGGGTAATTACAGTTTGCTCTGTGCTGATTATACAGAGTTAGGGCATGACGCATGGCAATCGAAGCATGTAACGCATCTGTTGCTTTAGCCGACGCTTTGCCCTCTGGATTGACAAAAAGTGCCATCACGGCATCGCCGATAAATTTATCAATAAAACCGCTGTGTTGATGAATGGGCTCATTGATTCTTTCGTAATAGGAGTTAAGAAAATTCAGTACCTCTTGAGGAGACATTTTCTCTGACAGTCCACTAAAACCCCGGATGTCGCTGAACAACACCGCAACATTCGCTTCGACCGCTTGACCCACCCGAATGTCGGTCTGTTCTTCATTGCCGAGTAACTTGAAAAATTGGAGGGGGACAAATTTCTGAAAGGTCGCAGTAACCTCCCGGGTTTTCTGGTCTCCCGCTGACCTCGGAGTGGACTGCGGGGTTGGCTGTTGATCCAGTTGCCGGATTAAACCTTGAATGCGACACCATAAATACACGCTAGTACCGGCAAACAGCGCCACCAGTACAATAAGTAACATCAGGAAAAACCAATCAAATGACAAAATGTTATGTAATTCAAAAATAAAAAATGTTGGGAAGTAAAGATGACAGAATCTACTTAAACTGCCAAGCCTCCGTGTTAAACAACATTATGTTTATAAATTAAACATTTACGCTGTAGCCCTTTATTTTTGGGGTTATCACCAAATTAGACTATATTTTGATCAATAGTAAATAACGGACTTTTTGCTTAAACGTTTGTGAAAGTCCGATTTATGTTAACACATGCAGTTAAATCCATTTATTAGTATTAACGCTAATAATAAGGAGATACAGGTGGAGCAGTACCTAAAAAGTTTGCTGATTGTTCCTGAGGACAAAGCGACTGAACTAAACTCTCTTGCCAGTGCGTTAACTGAGATCATTGATCATGGAGAGGGTAATGGTCAAAGCCCGGTTGTACGTGTTGATAAACTTGCAGAAGGGCTTTGTACATCTGAACGCAACTTGCGACGTAAATGTTCCAAAATGTTTGGTATTAGCCCGAGCGAATTGCTAATGCGCGTACGCATGGAGCGGGCTAAAGACTTGTTGGTACAAGGGCACTCTATTGGTGATGTGGCATATCAGGTCGGTTTTACTACCCATAGCCACTTCTCCAATGTATTCAAAAAACACATGGGCGCGTCGCCCAGCGACTTCAAGCAAAAGGCGCAATCTTAAAGCTGCGCCATCACTTTTTCTGCTGCTAGCAGCGTTTGTTCAATCACTTCCTCATTGTGACAGGCAGAGACGAATCCTGCTTCATAAGATGCCGGCGCCAGATAAACTCCTTGTTCCAGCATGCCGTGGTAGAACTGGTTAAATTGTTCAGTATTGCAATTGATTGCCTGCTGATAATTCACCACTTTCTCAACGTCAGTAAAGAAAATTCCGAACATGCTGCCGGCTTTGTTGGTGGTGAAGGGGATACCGTGCTTATCAGCGATGGCTTGTAGGCCTTCTGTCAACATGCTGGTGCATTGATCAAGTTGTTCATACAAGCCCGGTTGCTGGATCGCGCCCAGCGATGCTAATCCGGCAGCCATAGCCACTGGGTTGCCAGACAGTGTGCCCGCTTGGTAAACCGGCCCTAACGGTGCCAGGTAACGCATGATATCTTCGCGGCCACCGAACGCGCCAACCGGCATTCCACCACCTATCACCTTACCCAGGCAAGTGAGATCCGGGGTGATGCGGTAATGGGCCTGAGCGCCGCCCAATGCGACCCGGAAGCCGGTCATGACTTCATCAAAAATCAGTAAGCTACCGTGGTCGTCACATAGCGATCTTAAACCCTCAAGAAAGCCTGGCACGGGTGGAATGCAGTTCATGTTACCGGCCACAGGCTCTACGATGATGGCGGCCACTTCGTTGCCATGCTCAGCCATAAATTCCGCGACTTGCTGTATATCGTTATAGGCCAAGGTTACCGTATGCTTGGCGTAATCGTCGGGGACCCCCGGTGAACTTGGCACTCCAAAGGTTAACGCGCCAGAACCGGCTTTAACTAACAATCCGTCGGCGTGGCCATGATAACAGCCTTCAAACTTAATAAATTTATCGCGACCGGTAAAACCTCGGGCTAAACGAATGGCACTCATGGTTGCCTCGGTACCAGAGTTGACCATGCGCACCATCTCCATTGACGGTACTAGTTTACTGACCATTTCAGCCATATGGATCTCAGCTTCAGTCGGAGCGCCGAAACTCAAGCCTTGATGGGCCGCAGTGATCACCGCCTCGCGGATCGAGGGGTGGTTATGGCCAAGCACCATGGGGCCCCAGGACAGCACGTAATCGATATACTGCTTGTCTTCACTATCGTACAAATATGCGCCATCGGCCCTTTGTATGAATGGCGGTGTGCCACCCACGGCCTTAAAGGCCCGGACCGGACTGTTTACGCCGCCGGGAATGTGTCGTTGCGCTCGGGCAAATAATTCGGCTGAGGAGGTCATAATGTTCCTTTTGTTGTAAACCACTGCACTTCGCAATCATAGTTAGAAACAATATCTTCAACGCCAAGGGTGAGCGCAAATAACGCCATTCTGACTAACACGCCGTTATCGGCTTGACGAAAGATCGCAAGGTTAGGGTTCATGTTTAAATCATTGTCCAACTCGTTCGCATCGGCGCGGCTATCCCTGGGTAACGGGTGCATTATCACGGTATTTGATTTGAAGTGTTGGGTGTATATTTGTTGGTTCAAGCGAAACTTACCACGATATTGATCAGCCTCCGCTTTGGTGGCAAAACGTTCTTCCTGAATGCGTGTCTGGTAGCAGATATCAGCGTCCAGACTCCCCGAGAGTGTATCGGACACGACCACTTTGTGCCCCGCATTGGATAAAATATCGATGACTTTTTCAGGCATCTGCAATGCGGTCGGCGAAATTAGCGTCACCGTAATGTTCTTATACAGGCTCAATAACTTAGATAAGGAGTGTACGGTACGCCCGTACTTAAGATCACCGATCATTGCAATGTGCATACCGTTGATATCTTTGCCCATTGAGCGCAGTTCTTTGTCGATGGTATATAAATCCAGCAGCGCTTGAGTAGGGTGCTCATTAGGACCATCTCCACCATTGATGACGGGAACGCGGCTTCCTTGAGCAAATTCAGCCACTGACCCCGCATCGGGATGTCGCATGGCGACCACATCGGAATAGCTTGATAATACCCGTGCGGTATCAAATAAAGACTCGCCTTTGGCCAGTGCAGAATTGGCCATCCCAGCCGTTTCTCTGACTTCACCGCCAAGTAAGTTAAATGCGGTCCCGAAACTTACCCGAGTCCGGGTACTGGGTTCAAAAAAGAGGTTTCCGAGGATTGCACCGTCGAGCACCCGGGTTCGCTTTTGTCGTTTGGCGTAGGGCAGCATAGAGTCCGCGACCTGAAACACGCGAGTCAGTATGTCTTTATCAAATTGATCAACACTCAGAATGTGTTGTCCGCGAAAATCCGTCATAAAGGGTTCGTCCAGGCAAAATGCTGGCGGAATTTTAACACGCCAGCTTAAAAGATAAATCCGGGTTTAGTTTCCTACCCAAGGTTTTAATACAGCCAAAAGAACAATGGCCAATAACAGCAGCACCGGCGTTTCATTGACCAGTCTGAAAAAGCGACCTGAATAGCAGTCAGGCTGTCGCTTTAGCTTTTTCATCAACACAAAAAGCCAGCCATGGTAAACGTACAGTACGCTGACTAACACCAATTTGAGGTGTAGCCAACCAGAAATCCGAATCCAACTGCTACCGTAGTTAACCATTAATGCAACGCCAAACACTAAGGTTAGCAGTGCGAAGGGTGTGACAAACCAAAACAGCCGTCGTTCCATAATCTCTAGCTGTTGGTGAACGCTCGGATTGGCCGACTCGCGGTGGTAAACAAACAATCTGGGGAGATAAAAAATACCTGCAAACCAGGCCACCATGAAGAAAATATGCAGTGCTTTAAACCAAAGGATTGTCACAATTAATATTCCTGTTTATGCAAGTGTTGTCGCAAAACCGACCAGGTAATAACACCGATGATCTCATCAGGTGAAGTGTCATAGATGTAAACGGCACCACTGCGAGTCGCTTGTAGAATTTCGTATACTTCGGCAAGCGTTCCCTGACTACTGACGCCTTGCATCTCATTGAGTTGAATAGGGCTGGCATCTTCTTTACTCAAGCTGGTATCCCAGCTGACTAATTGATATTGGATACCAATTTCGAAATTGTCGGCTTTGATCACCAATTGGTCGGGGGAATGCTCCAAAAACTGTCGGATATAGCGTTCGGAGGTATCCCGGAAGAGCCGATAATCACTGGCCATCACCGCCAACACGCCGGTTTTTTGTAGCGCCTCTCGGACTGACGAACTGGTATAGGACAGGCGTTGATATTCCAGTTGGCGAATAAAGATGGATTTGTTACCCAGGAACTGGGTTGAGGTGACATAGGCCGGCACTATGACTAGCATCGCAGGCAATATCACTTCAGGGTTAAAGGAAAGTTCCATCACCGCAGACAAAGCCGCCAACGGCGCATGCAGTACCGCCGTGAGCATCCCAGCCATACCAAGTAACCCAAAACTACTGGTATAGGTATCGATCTCGTCCAGGAATAATCCCATCGGCATAAGAAACAGTGCGCCTGCAATCACGCCTAAACCAAACACCGGTCCGATCAGCCCCCCGGGCACTCCCAATCCAATGGCTATCAAGGTGAGGAATAGTTTGGTCAACAGTAGCAGCGCTAATAAGCCGAAGTTGTCCGGCTGCAGCACTACCACGTCAATAGCGGCCAGACCTGAGCCGAGTGCCTGAGGTAACAGATAGCCAATACCACCGGTAATCACTCCGGCTAACATTAAACGGCTGACCATACCTAACGGCCTGAAAAGTTTGATAATGCGCATCAATTGATGGTTAAAAAATGCCGCGACCGCACCCATTAAAATGCCGAAAAATATTAACGACAGGTACATCCAGGGGTCTAAAGGGGTCCAACGCAGCATTTCCATTTCGTGGACTTGACCAAAAACCAGCGAGGTGCTCAGCGAACCGACGGCGGCAGCCAGCATAACCGGGATAAAAACATGTATTTTGTACTCTCTGAGCACGACCTCCATGACAAAAATGACGGCTGCGAAAGGCGTGTTAAAAGAGGCTGAGATACCTGCGGCAACGCCGCAGCCAGCCAGTATACGAATGCTATTAAAGGGAAGTTTTAAATAATCACCGACCAGGCTGCTACCGGCTGCCCCTAAATGAACAGCGGGCCCCTCGCGGCCCACCGAGAAACCACTGGCAAGTGCGAGCATACCACCAAAGAACTGATTGACCGTGGTTCGAAAAGGCATCAGTCCATATGCTGATTTGACCCGGTGAATGACAAAAGGTATGCCCAAACGGTAGTGTTTGAAACCCGTTATCCATGCGATGGCAACAATACAGGTCGCCGCGCCCACAGGCAGGAGAAAGCGATCCAATGCAGGGAGGGTGGTAAAATCATCGTAGTGAAATAAAAATATCGATTGCAGCTGTTGATAACCTAGGCGAAATAAAATGATCAAAAACGAGGCAATCAAGCCGGCAATAATGCCGACCAAACAGAGCTGGATAGAGGTGCGGGGATGCGCCAGTTCAATTCGCAGTTTTTTCAGCAGGCTGCTTGCCATCCAGACCATAACCTATCATCATCGAATGGTGGAATAGTTTAACACAAGTTATTGTAATTCATGACGTTTGAAACCATAAAAGAAACACACAGATGCCGGCATCCAGAATAAAGCATCGATTAGGTCACTCACGATTTTATTTGCTGCTTTTGGCGGGCCTGAGTTTAGCGGCAGTCACAGGGTATTTTGTGGGCTTAACCGTAACAGAGTTGCAGCAACAAAAGCTCCAGCAACAACAGCAGACGATTGAGAGTTTAAACCAAGAGAACCATCGACTCACCAGACAGTTGAACATCATCAGTGTAGAGCTTGAGGTCGAAAAACAAGCAAACAAGCAAACACGAGAAGATTTGCGCCAATCGGTCGAAGACAGTCAGCAAATTCGCGAAGAGTTATCGTTTTATCAAAAGGTGTTAGCGCCTGAATTGGCGGAAAACGGCTTTGTCATTGACAGTGTTGATATCGTGGCGCTGAGCGAACCTAATAGCTATCGGTTATCCATCGTATTGATGCAACAAGAAAAACGACGCCGCTTCGTGAAAGGTAACCTTGTCATCAACCTAGAGGGATTTCAGGGCGAAACCGTGACCTTGAGTGGTGAATCATTGGGCGCCGATAAATTAGCCTTTCAATTTCGGTATTTTGAAGTTTTAGAAACCACCATTAGGTTACCTGAGGGATTTGAACCGCAACAATTGCTGTTAGAGGCCAGACTAACCAGTCAGGGAGATCGGGGAGAGCGCTATCAGCAAGGGTTTGAGTGGGTTACCAGTAGTCGTGATTAGCCAGCAGGAATTAGCGCAAATTGATCGCGTGAAAAGTTGATCCTTTTAGTCAGGTATCAGATAATTAGCGGTCCGCGAAACATATTGAAGCGCGGCGCTAACGTGGAGTATCTATGACAGTTGAGACAGCATTGCCGATCGAATTCACCGAGTCGGCAGCGATGAAAGTGAAAGCCTTGATTGAAGAGGAAGAAAACCCGTCGCTGAAGTTGCGCGTGTTTGTTACCGGGGGTGGATGCTCGGGATTTCAATATGGTTTTACCTTCGATGAGAAAGTAAACGAAGGCGATATGACCATTGAAAAGCAAGGTGTAACGCTGGTGGTTGATCCCATGAGTCTACAATACCTTGTTGGCGGCGAAGTGGACTACACTGAAGGATTAGAAGGCAGCCGTTTTCTGGTGAACAACCCTAATGCCACGACAACCTGTGGCTGTGGCTCTTCATTCAGTATATAAAGGGTAGCGTTAAACAGCCGCGCGGTGCAGTAATGCGCCGCAAAAGGGAAGGGACATCGAATGGCAAACACCAAGCAAACTCTGAAAACGGTCGCAAAAGCACTTGGTGTGTCGGTTGCTACGATTTCAAATGCGTTTAATCGTCCAGACCAGTTGTCGGCCAAAAAACGTGAAGAAATTTTAGCTGCGTGTGCAGAAATGGGCTATTACGGACCGAACAAAGCGGCGAGCTCATTGCGCAAGGGTGTGTTTAACATTGTTGCCCTGATTTTGCCTGACTCACTTGAGTATATGGTCTCAGACCCGGTTGCCAGTCAATTCATTAAAGGCGTGGCTAAAGGGTTGCAGCTACAAAATACCAATCTATTGTTGTTCTCGGGCAGCAGTGACAGCGTTCATGATGTGGTCGATTTTGTCGATGGTTTTATCTGTTATGGTGCGCCGCGCAATAGTGGATTAACGGCACAGCTGGCATCCTTGGACAAAAAAGTGGTCACTGTGGATTTCGACCTGCCTGGTGTGCCATCGGTCAATATTGACAATGAGCAGGCCGCCTTTGAAATAGCAAGTCAGGTGCTAAAGCAGGATGTTCATCAGCCTGCCATTTTAGGTTTGCGGTTGATCGACTCAAGACACACCTGCAGAATTTACGATATCGAGTTATTGGATACAGACAGTTCTATTGCTCATCGTCGCTTGGATGGCTATATGCGAGCATGTGAACAGGCCGGTGTCGAGATTGGCGGTGACAGAATCTGGCACCTGCCCGAAAGCACCCATCATTACGCTAGCTTAGCGGCGCAAGAGGCGTTAAACCGGATTCCGCGTCCGGACGTACTGATTTGCATGAGTGACGTGATAGCACTGACCGCTATGCAAGAGGCATTGAAGATGGGATTGCGCATTCCTGAGGATATCAAAATCATCGGTTTTGACGGTATTGATGAAGCGCAACGCTATCACCCTTCACTCACCACAGTGCATCAATTCAGTGATGAAAAAGGCTTGGCTGCCGCGAATATGTTCCTTTCGGGAGAGACTGAATCAAAGGTAATGGCACATCAAATTATCAGAGGGGCCAGCAGTTAGCTGGCCAACCAAGTTAATCTAACCAGTCTTTCAGCGCTATGCGCTGTGTTTGTTGTTCATTGCGAATGACGATTTCAGCGAAACGAGTTTTGAGCTCAATCACCAGCGAAATGTGGTCGTCCGCCAATGCCCAGCTTAATTGTAATTGCGCCCCCTCGGCCTGCAGATCAAATTCGCCGTTAAACGCGGGGTGGCGGTTACGTAATTTAATCAACTCACACAAGGCTTTTACCACCGGCTTTTGCAGCGCTTGCTCAACGTCGTTTGTGTTCAGATAAGGACGATTTATATCACGCCCGACATTGGTTTTACTTAATAAATCCATGTCATTGGGGATGGCCAGTAGCCCCGCATAATAAACCTGAGGAATGCCTGGACTGAAAAATTGGATAGCACGGGCGATGAGGTAATCCAAGTCTTGCTGCCCCAGCGCGTCATAGTAAGTGCAATTCACCTGATAAAGATCGAGATTGCTTGCGGATGCACCGGTAGCGCGCCGACTTTGCCCCTGGCTGTTTTGGTGAATACTCTCTACCAATGTGTCGATTTGCTTACCGTCCAATAACCCGGGTTTGTCACCTTCCGGACCCACATCAATGATGCCGATGCCATCATGGGTATCGAGCACCGTAATGCAATTGCGTGGCGATTGCGTCAGCCAGTTTGCCAGCGCTGAACTGTCATTGGTCAGCAGGGTCTGGAGCACCAGCGGGGGAAGCGCAAAATCGTAAACCAGACTACAGCGCTTGGCGATCTCAATTTGGGTTTGGTAATGACTGTGGATTTCCACCAGACACGTCATGCCATCTTGTGCAGCCCTCGCAGACAGATCAGCGATAAACTCAAAGGTTTCTTCCAGCATAAAGCAAGAGGTGCCAGCCTGTTTGATTGCATAACCGGCCGCATCCAATCGAATAAGGTTAACTTTGTTGTCAGCAAAGGTAGTCAATATGGTAGTCAGATAGTTGCTACCCTCGACGGATCCTACGTCAATATCAATTTGATTCGAGGTGAAGGTTGTCCAAAACGGATGTGCACTTCCGTCGCTCAGCGTAATGTCGGTAAAACAGGGAGTCGGACGGGGTCGATATATTTTTGTTACGCCATCAGTGTTGTGCGTGCCGAAAACCTTGTCCCTTGTCAGAAACAAAGGCCAGAACTCAGACTCAGTCCCTTTGGCCAACACGTCTAAAAACTGCGGGCTTTGCGCCGACATATGATTAACGATCATGTCAGCCATCAGATCAAACTGTTCACCCAACTTTTTCACATCGCGCCAATCTCCAAGGCGTGGGTCGACACAGGTGTGGTCTTTTGGATCGAATCCGGCATCCTCGCCGTCAATCGCATCAAAAAACGGCAATAAGTGCACGCCCCCAAATAACCCTGAAAGTTGATTGGTTAACAAGGTGTTAAGGCTTTGCAGCCCACCACCGCTGAGTCTATCTACGTAAGTGATTAGCTGTACTTTGTTGGCCGCCATGACTTCTCCGGCTGAAAATTGAATCTTAATCGATTAAGTTGTATGGTGGTACAGAACCAAATATTAATCAAGTGTTAATCATTTTTTGTCACTTAACCTGTATATAATGTAGCCGACTTTATTGGGAGAATGCCATGGGTAACCAAAATCACAATGCGATGGTCAGGTATATGACGTATTTAATGTTTTTTGCGTTTGCCATGACCACTGACGCGGTCGGCGTGATCATTCCCGAAGTCGTCAGTGAGTACCAACTGAGCTTGACTGAAGCTGGGGCGTTTCATTACGTGACCATGGCAACCATTGCTTTGGGCGGCATATTACTTGGCGCTTTGGCCGATAATATCGGCAGGAAACCGGTGATTTTGGCAGGTTTGGGCTTATTTGCGGTGTCCTGTTTCGGTTTTATGTTAGGTGAGCAATACTGGTTTTTTCTTTGCTTATTGGCGTTGATGGGATTGGCTATTGGCTTGTTCAAAACCGGCGCGCTAGCCTTGATAGGTGACATAAGCCAAGATAGTCATCAACACACCCGAACGATGAACGCTGTAGAAGGCTTTTTCGGTATCGGCGCCATTGTGGGGCCTGCCATAGTTACCTATTTGATCACCACCGGAGCCCATTGGACCCAACTCTATCTGCTCGCCGGCTTTTTATGTGTCTTACTGTTGCTGATGGCCTGGAAGGTCGATTACCCGGAATATGTGCGCAAAGACCAAAGTACCAACCTCAGAGCTACTCTTGCTCTGATGAAAGATCCCTATGCAATGGGGTTCTCTATGGCTATCGCCTTGTACGTGGCCATTGAGGTGGCGATTTTTGTCTGGATGCCAACTTTGTTAAAAGACTACAGCGGTCAGTGGCAATGGTTTGCAACCTATGCACTGACGGTATTTTTTGTATTGCGTACTCTTGGTCGCTTTATGGCAGTTTGGATTTTACAGCGCTATTGTTGGACCACAGTGATGATGATATTCACCTTGTTGATTTTCTTTTGCTACCTGTTTTCAATGGTGTTGGGCACCGACATTGCAATTTTCCTGTTGCCTTTGAGCGGTTTATTTATGTCGATGATATACCCCACCTTGAATTCAAAGGGAATCAGCTGTTTTGCAAGTCACCAACATGGCGCGGTTGCCGGGTTGATTCTGTTCTTTACTGCCGTTTCAGCGGCCCTGGCGCCTTTATTTATGGGAGATCGGAAGAGCGTCGTGTAGGGAAAGAGTGTAGACGAGCGTGTAGATCTCG
>CAXQZJ010000164.1:0-10030 GCA_964228145.1 Alteromonadaceae bacterium
GCTACTACACTGGTGTCTTTATCGTCACCGCGGCTGGCCCTTTCCTGCGCTTTTACCGCCTCCCAGTTCTCTTTCATATCAGCGATAGAGGAAAAGTGAGTGTTTGCAAACACATGAGGATGACGGCGGATTAATTTGTCAGCTACATTCTGTGCCACGGCTTCAAAATCGAACTCACCCTGCTCCTTGGCTAGCTGGGTATAAAACACAACCTGAAATAACAGGTCACCCAATTCATCTTTAATATCATCCATACTGCCATTTTCTATGGCATCTGCGACCTCGTAGGCCTCTTCAATGGTAAAGGGCACGATTGACGCAAAGGTTTGTTGCTGATCCCAGGGGCAACCAGTTTGAGGGTCCCGCAGTGCGCGCATCACCTCAAGTAACCGGGCTAATTGGGGGTGCGAAGACATTGGCATTAATCAGTGCTCCGTTCGTCTGACATGGATGACGTTGTTTACCGCATCAAGTTTGGCGCTGAGTTTATCCAGCGTCGCTAAATCTTTCACTTCCAGTCGCAAGGTGATCTTGGCCGAATGGTCCTTGTAATTACTTTGGGTATTGACCGCCAATAACGGCACTTTCTCGTTAGCCAACACGGTGGTGATATCCCGCAGCAGGCCATCGCGGTCGACACTGACAATCTCCAATGTGGTCTCAAAACTACCCCGAGGCCGTCCCGCCCAGCTAACTTCTATCCAACGTTCAGGATGTTGTTCGAGTAAGTGGCTCAATTGCTCACAATCCTGACGGTGCACGCTGACACCGCGACCGACAGTGATATAGCCGGCTATTTTATCCCCCGGCAGTGGACGACAACATTTAGCTAACTGTGTCATCAGGTTCCCGACGCCTTCGACCTGCACCGCATCCGGACTGTCGGCATGAACGCTTTTCTTCCGCACCCGAGGATCCATTTCCGGTGGCGGCGCCAATCGCTGACTCAGAAAGTTAATTACCTGATTAATGCGTACATCACCGGCACCGATAGCCACATACAGATCATCGAGACTGGTCATATTGAATTTTTCGACCGCATAAACGATATCTTTGGCATCGACTTGCTGGCGCTGACACTCACGATCAATGGCCTCTTTTCCAGCTTGCAGGTTTTTATCCCTGTCTTGTTTTTTGAACCAGGTATGGATTTTGGCTCTCGCCCGGGAGCTGTGAACATAACCCATTGCAGGATTCATCCAGTCGCGACTGGGGTTAGAGCGTTTACCGGTTAAAATTTCAAGCTGATCACCGGTCTGCAACTGATAGGTAAAGGGAACAATTCGGCCAAAGACTTTAGCACCAATGCAACGGTGACCGACGTTACTATGGATATAATAGGCAAAATCCAACGGGGTTGAACCGAGCGGCAAGTCGATAACGTCGCCTTTGGGGGTGAACACGTAGACCCGATCCTCAAATACCTGAGAACGTAACTCTTCAATGATATTACCTTGCTCAGCAATATCTTCCTGCCAGGCAAGTATTTTCCTCAACCAATTAATTTTTTCATCGTAACCGGACTTACTGCCGGATGAACCTTCTTTGTATTTCCAGTGGGCAGCTACACCTAACTCCGCATCGTTGTGCATTTGCTGGGTGCGAATTTGTATTTCAATCGATTTTCCCTCGGGCCCCACCACAACAGTATGAATAGATTGGTAACCATTGGGTTTTGGCGTTGCAATATAATCATCAAATTCCCGGGGAATATGTTTAAAACGGGCATGGACGATCCCTAAAGCCGCGTAGCAATCCTGCAATTTATCGGCAATGATCCGCACCGCACGAATATCAAACAGCTGCTCAAAGCCAAGCTGTTTCTTCTGCATTTTTTTCCATATGCTGTAAATATGTTTGGGCCGTCCGTAGACCTGCGCCGAAACCTGTTGCTCACTCAATGCCTGTTGCAAGTTTTCGACAAAATCAGTGATATACACTTCCCTGTCAGCGCGCCGTTCATCCAGCATAGAAGCGATATTTTTGTATGTTTCGGGGTGCAGGTAACGAAACGACAGATCCTCCAGCTCCCATTTGAGCTGACCAATCCCCAATCGATTCGCCAATGGTGCATAGATGCTGGCGCATTCGCGGGCAGTTAGCACCCGGGTTTCTTCATCCGCAGTTTTTACCTGATGTAAACGGCAGATTCGCTCCGCCAGTTTTAGAACCACGGCACGAACGTCTTCGACCATGGCTAACAACATGCGACGAATGTTATCTATCTGTGCTTCGCTGGTTTGCGATTTGCCAGAATTATGCAAGCTACGAATCGCGTCCATGCGCAGAACACCGCTCAGTAAGCGGGCAATATTTGCACCAAAATGTTCCTCTATGTAGTCAGTTTGCCAACCATGCTGTTCTGCCAGTGGCAAGACTAGCGCTGCTTGAAGCGTTTCATCATCCATATGCAGTTCGGTAAGAATCTCGACCATTTCCCGACCCATTTCTGGCACGCTGTGGATATCTTCAATCTTTTGCATGGCCTGTTTACAGTCGTTACTTACAGGCAAAGACTGCACCCATTGCTGAAACGATACTGGGCCTTCTAAATGGACGTTACGAACAGAAACCACAGCAAGTATGCTCCTTCAACTGACTAATTAAGATTGGCTTGGGTTCAATGACCGGAATAGATGCAAGATGCTCGCCGTTTCGCGCAAGCCCGTAGCCTGCTGTTCGCCTTATCGAGACACCATGGAAATACTCACAAAGCCTACACAATTTTAAGCAGCTTAGACAGTGTTTCCGGTGACAGATTTGGCGAGCCCTGCGCACGCTGCTGGGCCGCTTCAACCAGCTCGACCAACGCTTGATTTATCGGTGTCGGCTGTTGAAATTGTTGGCCCAAGCGTACGATTTCTCCATTCAGATAGGCCACTTCTGTTGGGCGACGAAAGTACAGGTCTTCATACATAGAAGAGCGGGCCTGAGGATCAATTTTCAGCATAGAGCCGGCAATGCGACGAAACAGTCCGTCAGGTAACGACAGGATCAGCGGCAACAGTCCTGGCACAACTTTACCGCTGCGGGCAGGTTTAATGTTTGCGTGTTTCATGACCTGCAAGGCCTCTTTGAGCACCGCCGCCATAACGCGCCGTAACTGTCGGTTTTCCAACTGCTGTTTAAGCGCCATGCCCGACAAGGCGTTAACTGCATTGTTCAAATTTAATAGCAATTTGCCATATTGAATTGCTGTTAGGTCAGCAACCCGATTGACTGGGAGATTTGCGCGCTGCAAAGCATCGGTTAATGAAGATAACTGATCCAAGGGATCGGCCAATGCCAGGCTCCCTTCTGTGCCGCAGTGAAAGTGACCATTACCTTTACTCACAACATTAAAAGGCACCATGCCGGGATAGACAGGTTGGTCTAACAAGGATGCCAGTAACGGACCGTTGGCGACCCCGTTTTGGAAACTCACCACCGGACAATCAAGCGGCGCATATTCACGAATCTGTTGGGCTGCTGTTTCGCTGTCCTGACTTTTCACACACAGTAAAATACACCTCGCAGTCGCTAACGGTGATAGCGTCTCGGTATAGTTAACCTGCTCGGGGCTTATTTGCTCATGGCGACCACGCCAGTCAGTAACGGTCAGGCCATGTTGCGCAATTTGCTTGCCTATTCGTTCCCGACCAATCAAGGTTACTGAGTGTCCCGCTGCGGCTAAGCAGCCGCCCAGATAGCAGCCTACACTTCCTGCGCCTAAGATAACCATCACCGCTCTCCTTTGGTCTATCCATTTTGGTTTCTAACTTGTCACAGCGGCAGTAACAATGCCATTAACTCGGTATGCGAGGTGGCAGGAAACATTTCAATCAGATTTATCTTTGCCAGTTGATAACCCTGTTGTTTAAATAGTGCAACATCGCGGGCAAACGTCGATGGGTTACAACTCACATACACGATACGCTCTGGTTGTAACTGACAAATTCCCTCTACCGCAAATTGCGCTCCGGCTCTGGCCGGGTCGAGCAATACTTTATTCACACCAGCCTGTCGGGTATGGGTCACCCAATCCTGCAACTCAAGATTCGCATGTAGGGGCTCGATATTACTCTGAAGATTGCGCTGCGCATTCTGGGCTGCCCTGAAGACCATTTGGTCTACACCTTCAATGGCGATAACCTGCTTGGCTTGTTGCGCCATGGGTAGGCTAAAATTACCCACGCCACTAAATAAATCCAAAACGACATCCGACGCTGACAACTGCAACCAATGTAGCGCTTGTGCCACCATCCGTTGATTAACCTGACCATTCACCTGAATAAAATCGTTAGGCTCAACCTGCAAGGTGACGCTGGGGGCAGGACTGTAGTGACGCACCGCAGGCGCATCATCCAATGTTTGATAACCTTCCGGGCTATCTGCTTGGATAACGCACTGGATGCCTTTTTGCTGACCAAATTGACGGAGCAGGTCCTGATCAGGCTCGTTAAGCGCGCCTTTCACCCGCAGACACAGTTGTACCCCATCATCTCCCTGCAGCAAGCTGACATGACCGAGCCGCTTTACAGCTTTCATCTTGGCCAGCATAGGTTGCAAATCAGCTAACACGGCATTCAGAGGATCACTGAGCACCGGACAATGGGCCACTGAAATCACCTTGTTGCTGTTTTTACCGCGAAATCCTACTTTGAGGGGTCCTTTGTGCTGATTATCAATGGCTAAGCGCGTTTTACGTCGATAGCCCTGCTGAGCACTGGAGATTGACTCGCACCAGGGGATCGCATCGGTACCGGCAAACCGTTTTATCAATTGCTCAACCGCCTGCTGACGGGCTTGTTGCAAGTATTGCGGTTCAATATGCTGAGTCTGACAACCGCCACAGTCCTGATAGTGGGGACAAAAGGGCTCTTGGCGCTGCGAAGCGGGTTCCAGTATCTGTTGTGCAGTGCCATGGGCATGATTTTTTTGTTGCCTATCTATGCGCACCTTGCACACTTCACCCGGCAGCGCCCCCTCAATAAATAAAACCGGATGTCGGGACTGACAAACACCCAGGCCATGATGATCAAGCGACTCAACGGTCACGGTGAGGTGTTTATTTTGTTTGGCTTTACGCTGCGCTTTAAATATCTGCGCCATTAACGGCTCCGTTCAATGATCACTGTAGCTACCGCATAATGTTGCTCATCAGACAAACTGATATGAATCGTCCCAACCTGATGAGTTTCACACCATTGTTGCAGGTTGCCGGAAACCGAGACAATCGGCGCGCCGGCGGCATTATTGTCGATTTGAACTTGTTGAAAACCGATCCCTTTGCCAATCCCTAATCCGGCAGCTTTTACTACGGCCTCTTTGGCCGCAAAGCGCTTGGCTAAATATCGGTGTGGCTGATTGTGACCCTGATAACGCGCGAACTCTTCGTCAGTCAGTACCCGCCTCGCTAACCGATCACGGGGTTCTGTTTCCAGATCAAAGCGGGCTATTTCGACAATGTCGGTGCCCAATCCCAATACACTCATAAACTAAGCTCTCGCCTCAAGCATCAAGCGTTTCATGTCTGCCACGGCTTTTTCCAATCCATCGAAGGCAGCGCGAGCAATAATGGCATGGCCGATATTTAACTCAACGAACTCTTGAATCGCAGCAATGGGCTTAACATTATGGTAATGGAGACCATGTCCGGCATTGACTTTCAGACCGAGGCCAGCGGCGTATTTCGCCCCCTCAGCGATACGCGCTAGCTCCGCGTCTTGCTGCTGCTCATTTTCAGCGTCAGCGTAAGCGCCAGTGTGAATTTCAATAAACTCTGCCCCGCTCTCATGGGCAGCTTTGATTTGTTGTTTATCAGCGTCAATAAACAGCGAGACTTTGATACCCGCAGCGTGCAAGCGGGCGACAGCCAGTTTAATTTTCTCACGCTGACCGACCACATCCAAACCACCTTCAGTGGTCAACTCTTCACGCTTTTCCGGTACCAAACAGCAAAATGCCGGTTTGGTTTTTTCTGCGATTAGCAGCATTTCTTCTGTAACGGCCATTTCCAGGTTCATTCTGGTATTGAGCGTTTGGGCGAGAATTTTTACATCACGATCAGTAATGTGACGTCTGTCCTCACGCAAATGCACGGTAATACCGTCAGCACCAGCACGCTCAGCAATGTCAGCGGCATGCACAGGGTCGGGATAAGATGTGCCCCGCGCATTGCGCAAGGTAGCAATGTGGTCAATATTCACACCCAGCAAAATATCTTTCATCTAAATACTCTCTGTTATAAACAATTCTCGGCTTTTTAGAGGCTTATCCCCTAATAATGGTTTTAATGCCAAGCGGCACACAAACCGGGCCGTTTTAAGTGCCGGTCCGGACCAGTGGTTATTGGCTATATCCAATAACCACTGTCCATCGATCATATTTTTTTCCTGTACAACAGGTATAAAGCCCTGCTGCTCAGCATAACGATAGCCTTGTCCCGCTATGATTTCTTCACCCTCGCTATCAAAGCAAAAACTGAACCCGTAACCCAGTTCGTCCAGCAAGGCCAACTCAAAGGCTCTCAATACCGGCTGGGCATTTTGTTGCTGAGCAAGGGCCAACAAAGACGCCTGATAATTCTGAAAGAGTTGCTCAAGGGGCATTTCAGGTTGCAGCAGTCGGCTCATCAACTCGTTAATATACATGCCACAGTACATAAACTGGCCCTGCAACTGTAAACCAGGTCCCGTTGTCTCACAGCCAATTAAATTTTTTAAACTGCTTTTACCACTGATCTGAATCTGCAATGGTTGGAACAACTGTAGTTGGGATTTGAGCTGACTTCGCTTTTGTTGTGCGCCTTTGGCCACAAAACTGACTTTACCCCATTGCGCACTAAAGGCATCCACCAGATAGCTGGTCTCACGATAGGGGCGCTTGTGAATAATGTAAGCATCAAGGGACAGGGTGTTCATAATTACCGAAGCTCGCCACAGGAGTAGGAATTATAACCCCAGCAAAGATTAAAAGTCGCACTGATTCAGGTAATTAGGCATACTTCCTACAAAGGAGAGGTTATGAAAAAACTGGTTACGCTATTTTTGGCTATCGGATTATTAGTCGCTTGCGGCGACAATGCCCCCAACCAAAGTGATTCCATGCGGCGCATTGCCAAAGCAGAAAAAAACCTGCTGAACTGGCAACAAAAAATTGAACAGCAAATAACGCCAGAAGTGTTAGCCAAGCCTCAGGCACATATTCCAGCCATCTACTTTGCGTTCGAATTATTGACCGAAGCAGAAAAGGTTTATCCCAAAGCCCAGATTCAGACAGCTCCCCCGGAGCGCTATGTCAAAACACGCCAACAACTGTATGCATTGGCCCCGCAGTTGGCCAGCTACGGCGTCACCATTCTCGAAGACATTCTGGCGCGAACCCAAGAATACCGCAAACAAGTTGAAGCCCTAAAAGTGGCTCAGCAACTGATCGGAGGTAAAGCCAATGTGCGGTCGCTGGCGAATAACTTTAATCAGCAAATTGATGCCTGTTGCATCGCTGACTTATACAAAGTCAGCTTGATTCTGGAGATGACAGATGCGACCGGATATCCAAAACTGCAGCAGCAGATTAATGCCATTGAAAGTCAGATTTTGACCATGATCCGCGATGCTGACGCGATTATTCCTTTTCAACAATCGGTGTCGCAACTGCGCAAGCAGTATCCCAAATTGGATTAGTACTTAAGTACAGAGGTGTCCGCGGCTAAGGTTTGCTACTCTGAGCCGGTTAACTCATCTAAAGGGACACACGACTGTGCAAACTGTATTTATCACCGGTGGTTGTAGCGGTATTGGCGAAGGCGTCGCATTGGGGCTGGCGGATAAAGGCTTGCGGGTAATTGCCGCCGATATGAACCCCAGCGCTGTTAGCCACATGGACGAGCGCTTAAAACAAATCCACCCCGATAATAGCGCCGTTGTTATGGATGTGACCGACCAACAACAAGTCACTGAGGTTCAAGCATCATTAGCGCACCCGGTTGATATTTTGATTAACAACGCAGGTATCCAACACGTCAGTCCTCTGAGCGAGTTCCCGATGCAAACCTGGGATAAATTAATTCAGGTGATGCTGGTTGGCGTAGCTCGCGTCACTCAGGCATTTTTGCCTGCAATGACAGAACAAAATTATGGGCGCATCATCAACATCGGGTCGATTCATGCGCTTGTGGCGTCTCCGTACAAGTCAGCCTACATTGCAGCCAAACACGGCTTAATTGGTTTTGCCAAAACCATGGCCCTTGAGTTGGCGAGCCAGGATATCACCATCAATACACTGTGCCCGGCCTATGTAAAAACACCCTTGGTTGAGGGTCAAATCGCCGATCAGGCAAAGCGTCATGGTATTTCCGAACAGCAGGTTATCGATGAAATCATGCTGGCACCGATGCCGAAAAAGTCCTTTATCAGCATTGATGAAATGCTCGGCTGCTGCGAATTTCTGATTAGCCCTGCGGCACGAAACATGACCGCCCAGACTTTAGTCTTAGACGGTGGTTGGACAGCCCGATAACCCCATTTCTATGCCCGCTTTGCTTTCAATCCGCCGGCAAACTGGTCAGACGAGAAAAAATCAGTAGACTGGGTGCTTTACCTCACAGAGCACCCCATTATGGCCAAACTGCTGGAAGTCCTCGAGAAACTATTACTGGTGCTGATTGCGATCGCCACCTTGTTCGCGGTCGGGATTGAAATCAAACATATGATAGTTAACCTTAATGTCGCCCTGAGCGACTTGCTGTTGCTATTTATCTATGCCGAGGTCATTGGCATGCTGGCGGCGTACTACACCAGTCGTCGTATCCCCGTTACCCTGCCGATCATCATTGCCATGACGGCACTGGCCAGATTAATCATTCTGCAAAATAAAGATATTGATCAGGTCGTTATCCTGTATCAAAGCGGAGGCATACTATTACTCAGCATTGCGGCCTTGGTGATGAGTGTCAAAGACAGATACAGCATCGGCAAAGTGCGTTTTGATGTCAATAAAGGCAGAACCGAGAAATCAGATTAAAAAAACCTGCCATACGGCAGGTTTGATATTGGAATAAAAGTCGCCCGTTTGCACGGGCGGGGTCCAGGGAGAATTAGACCTAAAACGACAGGCGAGCGCCAATGTAGAAGCGACGTGGAGTCACCCAATCATTTGCCTCACCAAATTTGTATTCACCATCTGCCGCACTTCCATCTGCGGTGTTGGCCAGATCCTGCTCAGAGATGGCAGCCTGATCATCCAGTACGTTAAAGATATCCAGGAAGACTTCGCCCTTCATATCGTTATCGAACGTGTAGCTGTATTTCACACGTAAGTCCAAGGTACCGTATGAACCGGTTTGGTAGCCACCTACGGCATCAGGTGCTAACCAACGTGCCGTTTCACCACCAAACTCATAAGCTTCGTCTACACGTACGGGTAAGTGACGACCACCGGCAGAGAATGTTCTTGAGTAACGGAATCCAGAGTTCCAGTTATAAACAGCACCAATTTCAATGCCATTATCGAAGTAGTAAGTACCGTAAGCTTTGAACAGGTGCTCAACGTTGCCCGGCTGCTTACCATATTGGCCCGGTGCACGCGGGTCTAGCCATACAACGTCACCCTGGTAATCGGCGTTACTGTCAGAGTTGGTGTTACCGTACGCATCGTTATAGGTATAGGATGCGTAGAACTGCCAGTTATCTGCACGGGACTTAGTGAATTTAACTTCATACCCTTCATAGTCACGTTTGCCGCCGGCTAAAGTTGCTACAACATAGTTGGAACCCGGGTTCTCGGTGTAACCGAAGTAAGAATATGGCAGGTGGAAATCCGTTCCTTCCAACGCTTCAACATACAGCCCTAAATCGTAATCCTCGAGAATATCGCGAGTGCTACGGTCGGTGTAGGTGAATTCAATTGTCATGTTGTCGCCAATAACCTGCGCGTAACCCAACATGAATTCATCGGTGTACGGTGTCTTAGTTGTGGGTGAGAAGAAGGCATCCTGAGTTTGCGTACCACCGCGCACACGGTAGGTTAACCAATCACCACCAACAAAGAT
>CAXQZJ010000165.1:0-39205 GCA_964228145.1 Alteromonadaceae bacterium
GTAGGCCGTTCCAAACCATAAAAAGCCTTTTTCATCCTGGGCAATAGAGAAGATAATACTGGTTGGCAAACCGTCATTTTCATCCAGTAATTCGACGGAAAACTCGTTCGCGACAGCACTGAATGACGGACGCACCATCAACAGTGTCAGGCTCAATAAAATGAGCAGTCGGCTTAGGGTGGTCAAACGAGGTCCTCAGGTACTACATAACGATCCGTGTGTTCGGTCTAATTTTGACCGCAGGGTTATCATAAAAAAAATTCCGCAGGCATACCATCAAATAATCACCAGTTTGATGACAAAAGTGGCTTTATCGGGCTTATAAAAAAGGAGACCTGCGGTCTCCTCTTTTCCTTACATTTAACGTTTTAAACCCGTTCAAAAATGGTCGCGATTCCTTGACCCAGACCGATACACATGGTCGCCAGTCCGATCGTCTTGTCTTCAGCTTCCATCAGATTTAACAAGGTTGTAGAAATACGCGATCCTGAACACCCTAATGGGTGACCCAACGCGATTGCTCCACCGTTAAGGTTAACTTTCTCATCGTAAGTGTCTAACCAACCCAGTTGCTTGATACACGACAGTGCCTGAGCAGCGAACGCTTCGTTAAATTCTGCAATTTCAATGTCGTCCATGGTCAGGCCGGCACGTTTTAGTGCTTTTTGCGTTGCCGGAACAGGACCAAAGCCCATGATGGCGGCATCACAACCTGCCACACCCATGGCACGAATACGTGCGCGCGGCGTTAAGCCTAATGCTTTGGCTTTGGCAGCAGACATTAACAACATTGCCGAGGCGCCGTCTGAAATAGCAGATGCCGTACCGGCAGTGACTGTACCGTTAACCGGGTCGAATACCGGGCGCAGACCTGCTAACGTTTCTGGCGTTGTCTCCGGACGAATCACTTCATCAAAATCAATTAACTTGAGCGTGCCGTCGGCATCATGGCCGAGCACAGGCGCAATTTCATTGGCCCAGCGGCCTTCCACGGTCGCTTTGTGGGCACGCTGATGAGAGCGAGCACCAAAGGCGTCCTGCATTTCACGGCTGATACCATTTTGACGACCGAGCAACTCAGCGGTCATTCCCATATTACCCGACGCCCGTGCAGTGTATTTGGCCAGCCCGGGATGGAAATCAATGTTGTAGTCCATCGGTACATGGCCCATGTGCTCAACACCACCGATCATATAGACATCACCGTGACCGGTCATGATACCCTGTGCCGCCTGATGCAAGGCTTGCATTGAAGAACCGCACAAACGGTTTACGGTCACCGCCGCAACAGAGCGGGGAATATCCGTTAGCAACTGGGCGTTACGGGCAATGTTAAAGCCTTGCTCTTTGGTTTGTTGAACACAACCCCAAATAATGTCTTCGATCTCAGAAGGATCAAGATTGGGATTACGCTCAATTAATTTTGTCATCAGGTGAGCGGATAAATCTTCTGCACGCACATTACGGAACACACCCCCTTTGGAGCGTCCCATAGGGGTACGAAGACAATCGACTACTACTACATCGTTTGGATTACTCATTTCGTTCGCTCCTTAATTAACCGAAGTATGATTTGCCGTTAGCGGCCATTTCACGCAGACCATCAGAGATCTGGTAAATCGGACCTAGATGGGCGTATTTATCTGCTAACTCTACGAAGTTTTGCAGCCCCATGGTTTCGATATAACGGAACACACCACCACGGAATGGAGGGAAGCCCAGACCGTACAACAGCGCCATATCGGCTTCTGCGGCACTGGCAACAATTCCTTCTTCGAGACAACGAACCGCTTCGTTGGCCATCGGAATCATCATACGGGCAATGATTTCTTCTTTGCTGAACTCAGCGTTATCATTGTCGATTAATGCATAGGCTTCATCGGCTGCAGACTTGGTCGGGCGACCTCGCTTGTCAGTGCCATAGTTATAGAAGCCTTTGCCGTTCTTCTGACCTAAACGCTCTGCCTGATACATTTTAGTGACAGGGTCGTTGTCGAGTTTTTGCATTCTCTCTGGAATACCTTCAGCCATGACGCCAGCAGCGTGATCAGCCGTATCCATACCGACCACATCGAGCAAGTAAGCCGGTCCCATTGGCCAGCCGAACTCTTTTTCCATGACCTTGTCAACGGCAGTGAAATCAGCACCGTCCAGTACCAACTTGCTAAAGCCGGCGAAATAAGGGAACAACACACGGTTGACCAGGAAGCCCGGGCAATCATTAACAACGATAGGCGTTTTGCCCATTTTCAGAGTGAAGGCGACAACCGCGGCAATGGTTTCATCAGAGGTTTTTTCACCTCGGATGATTTCCACCAGCGGCATACGGTGCACAGGATTGAAAAAGTGCATACCGCAGAAACGCTCTGGATTTTCCAGGTTTTCCGCTAATTGATTGATTGAGATAGTCGAGGTGTTAGAGCAAATAATCGCGTCTTTGGCAACGGTTTGCTCCGTCTCTTTCAGCACGATACCTTTAACTTTCGGGTTCTCAACCACAGCTTCAATCACGATATCGACGTCTTTTATCGCGCTGTATTCCAGGGTAGGTACGATATTGTTCAGAGTAGACGCCATCTTAGCGGCATCAACTTTACCGCGCTTCATGCCCTTACCCAGAATCTTCGCAGCCTCAGACAGGCCCAACTCAAGTGCCGGCTGCGCAATATCTTTCATGATGGTGGGTGTGCCTTTCACCGCAGATTGGTAGGCGATACCACCGCCCATGATACCGGCACCCAGTACCGCTGCCTGTTTAATGTCCTTGGTTGCGGCTTTGGCTGACTTTTTGCCTTTGCTCTTAACCAATTGGTCGGCCATAAATATACCGATTTGTGCCTTAGCTGCATCAGTCAGTGCCAACTTAACAAAGCCCTGGTTTTCCAGCTTCAAAGCACCATCACGGTCTAAGCCTGCGGCATTAGCGATGGTATCAACCATCACATGAGGGGCCGGATAATGTTTACCGGCTTGTGCCGCAACCATAGACTTGGCAGTAGCAAAACTCATCATGGCTTCGTTTTTATTCAATGTTAGTGGCGCTTTTTTCTGCGCGCGGCGAGCTTGCCAGTCAATGTTACCGTCAATCGCATCTTGTACCATGCTCAGCGCCGCTTGCTGCAGCTTGTCTGGCGCTACAACGGCGTCAATCGCACCGACGCGAAGGGCGGCATCAGGCTTATTGTTCTTACCCGTGCTCATCCACTCCATGGCATTGTCGGCACCAATCAAGCGTGGCAAACGTACCGTGCCACCAAAGCCCGGCATCAAACCTAGTTTAACTTCTGGCAATCCGATTACCGCTGTGGTGTCTGCAACACGCAGGTCACAGGCTAAGGTCATTTCACAACCACCACCCAGGGCGAAGCCATTGATAGCGCACACCGTTGGGAATGGCAGGTCCTCAAAATGGTCAAAGGCTTGAGAAGTCTTCGCTACCCAGTCGAGAATCTCTTGTTCGGGTAACGCAAACAGGCCGTTAAACTCTGTAATATCTGCGCCAACAATGAATACACCTTTGGCTGAGCGCACCACGGCGCCTTTTACATTGCCGTTGTCAGTCAGGGCCTGACACACTTCGTCCAGTTCGCGTACGGTTTGCTGATCAAACTTGTTTACTGAACCTTCGGCATCGAACACAACGTCCGCAATACCATTGTCCAGTAACGTAGCGGAGAGGCTTTTGCCTTGATAGATCATGCGTTTCTCCAACGTTATTTAGGTAAATATAAGTAGGGTTTGGTTGCCAATTCTTGTCTAGCCCAAAATAAATTTCAACACAATTCAAACAAATGTTTTAAAAAACCGTTTGAATTCGGTTTTGCCTTTACCGTGCCAGTGGCAAATTTTGTCGCATTTACTTGCATCTGTATCCTGCTTGATTATGGTTGTATTTGTCCAAAGCAACCATGGCAAATTTATGTATTTACGCAGTTGGCTGGTTTTTCTGGGGCTTATTTCTTTTTCCGCCCTCGCCAGTGACAAATTGGAACAACAAAGAGCGGACTTTAGTGAGGCATTGACCTATGCCGACAACCCCCACAGTCAGCGTGCGCAACAGTTGCTTCAGCGCTTAGAGGACTACCCTTTACTTCCTTACGTCCAACAAGCCATTTTGCTGGAAAACCCCTACCTGGCCAATCAGCAAAAAATTGAGACTTTTTTAGCCGCATACGAAAACTCCCCTCTGGCACGTCCATTAAGAGTTAAGTGGCTAACCTATTTAAAGCAACAAAAACAAGATGCGCTATTTCTTCGAGCGTATCAGGACTCAGGTGACACCAGTTTGTATTGTCATTATTTGGCGTTACGCTTCGGAACTGAGCCGGATGAGCAGATTTTTCCGCTTGTTGATCAATTGTGGATGACCGGCCAATCGCTGCCTAAAGCGTGCGACCCTGTCTTGGCCAGATGGAAAAAGGCCCAACAGTTGAACACGACTAAAGTGTATCGGCGCTTGGCGTTGGCCGCCAACGGCGGCAACCACACACTGATTCCCTATCTGAAGTCACTATTACCTGAGGAACAACAATATCTGGCCGATAGTTGGTATGCAGTTCGCCGCTCCCCGGGCAAGATCACTAACTCTAAGTTGTTTCCGGGAGATTTACCTGAGCAAGAAACCGAAATTATCACCTATGGTCTGAAACGCCTGGCGTGGCGAGACCGCGACGAAGCAATTCGGGCTTGGGCACTACTGAAGGATAAGTTTCCGTTTTCGGACACACAACGAGAGGCGATCGCAGAACGTTTTGCCGTCGCGCTCACTCTCATCAATCACGACAAAGCAGAAGAATGGCTGGAAGTAGCAAATCAAGATCCCAATGACAGTGACATTATTCACTGGCACTTAGCCCATTTACTGCGCCAACAACAGTGGCCGCGTATCGTCGCCATGCTCGAAGCTGCCGACAATCAACAATCTGAATTGTCCCATCAGTATTGGTTGGCCCGCAGCTATGAAGCGCTAGATTCGCCACAACAGGCCACCCAGCGATACCAACAATTAGCCGGTAAACGCCATTACTACGGATTCCTTGCCAGCGGGCGTATATTGACTGAGCCTGCGTTGGCTGACGTACCGCTGGAAATCAACGCTCGTGAGTTAAACCAGATAGCTACCATGCCCGCAGCTCAACGTGCCTATGAATTATTACAGATTGGCCGGGATATTGATGCGCGGCGCGAGTGGGTGTACCTGTTGCGCGAACTTAACGAGCAACAACGTATTATGGCCGCGGTGCTGGCGGACAGTTGGCAATGGCACGACCAAGCGATTCACACTTTCTCTAAGGCAGGCTATCTGGATGACGTGAAGCGCCGTTTTCCACTCGCCTATAAAGACACCTTGTTAGCCTCTGCACAAGCCAATGACATTGAACCGGCCTGGGCGTTTGCGATTGCCCGTCGTGAAAGCTCATTTATGCGCGATGCCTATTCGGGCGTCGGTGCCAGAGGACTGATGCAATTGATGCCGGGCACTGCCCGCTATCTGGCGAAAAAACGTATTGCCTTGAAAACTCTGTATGAGCCGGAAATCAATGCGCAATATGGAAGCCAATACCTCAAATACCTGATGGACAAAATGGAAAACAATCAAGTACTGGCAACTGCGTCCTATAACGCCGGATGGCGCAGAGTCAGGCAATGGCTGCCAGAGGCCGACACCATGCCCGCGGATATTTGGATTGAAACCATCCCCTACAAAGAAACCCGCAATTACGTTAAAGCGGTGATGGCCTACAAGCAGATTTACCTGCGTTTGCTAGGCAAAAATGAACACTTGTTTAGCGAACTTGCCACCATGGAAATTCCCCCTGCTGACGACTAACTGTGGAATGTGCTAACGTAGCGCCAGTTCTCATTAACAGGGGTTGATATGTCTCAACTTGCTTCTCTTTATCCAGCTCACATTGCTGAACTACAACAACGTACTCAACAGGCGCTATCCCGCGAGGGTATTGATACTCTGGTGATTCACTCTGGCCAGGCAAAACGCAAGTTTCTTGATGACAACGATTATCCTTTCAGTGTAAACCCGCAATTTAAAGCCTGGTTGCCGGTAATCGACAACCCAAACTGTTGGTTAATCGTCAACGGGCAGGACAAGCCCAAATTAATTTTCTACCGGCCAAAAGATTTCTGGCATAAAGTGCCGGATGAGCCCAGTGAGTTTTGGACCAGCGAGTTTGATATTCAACTGTTAGCCAACGCCAAGGCCGTAGAGAAATACCTGCCCTATGACAAGAGCCGGGTCGCTTATATCGGCGAATATTATGAAGTTGCCCAAGCACTGGGTTTCACTCTGATGAACCCTGACCGGATAATGCATTACTTACATTATCACCGCAGCTATAAAACCGACTATGAACTTGCCTGTATGCGCGAAGCCAGCCGCATCGCGGCCAAAGGACATAACGCCGCTGCCGAAGCCTTCAGACAAGGTAAAAGTGAATTTGACATACATCTGGCGTACATTCAGGCAACCGCTCAGGGTGAGAATGAATTGCCCTATGGCAGCATCATAGCGTTAAACCGCAACAGCGCTATTTTACACTATACCGCGCTGGAAAAAGTGGCCCCTGCACATAGCCGCACTTTTTTAATAGATGCTGGCGCCCAGTTTCACGGCTATGCGGCTGACATTACGCGCACCTACTGCAGTGATGACCACGAATTCAGTGACCTGATTTTGGCCATGGATCAGGTCACCCTGGACCTTATCGATATGCTCAAACCCGGACTTAGCTATGTTGATCTGCACCTGAGCACACATCAGCGGGTTGCTGAATTACTCAAGCACTTTAACTTCGTCAATCTGGATCCGCAAAGCATCGTTGAAACTGGTATCAGTAGTACCTTTTTCCCCCATGGAACCGGACATCATCTAGGCTTACAAGTACATGACACGGGAGGTTTGGTTGCTGACGACCGAGGCACACCTGCCCCCGCGCCGCAGCAACATCCCTTCTTACGGAATACCCGCACGGTTGAAGCCCGCCACGTACTGACGGTCGAGCCTGGTTTATATTTTATTGATAGTTTATTGGCAGACCTACGCGCTACAGACAACAGCAAATACATCAATTGGGACAGAATCGATGAGTTCAGACCTTATGGCGGTATCCGAATAGAGGATGACGTGATCGTTCATCGCGATCACAATGAAAATATGACCCGCGATCTGGGGTTATAAACCAGGGCGCGAAAGCGCCCTTTTTATTGTTTGTGATCTAAGGCTTGTTTGCCTGTGTTGCTGCAGGCACGATGCGCAAAGCCCCGGGCTCCACAACCAACTCCAACGGTAACTGGCTTAATACATTGATGAGCTTGTTCGACGTATCCAACTTATATACCGGATTTCGCAGCAGATACTCGTTGAGCAATTGGTTAAATTGCTCAGATACGGGTGCCAGATTACCTTTGTAGCCACCCGCCTCAACGCTGGAGTCCAACAACGTCACCTGACGTAAATAAATGGCTTTTTGCTGATGGTCATAGACCGGTTGCGCTTCCAATTCCAGCCTGACACTGGCGGGATATTCAAAGCCAAATACATTGACCCCCGCCGTGGCGATTGACGCGAGTTTGACCACCTCACGTCCCTCTGGTCCTATTTGAATACCCACGTTATCAATCGAGAGATTCACCGGGATGCCAGCGATATCAGTCTGCCGACTGAGGGACGACAGCTTGCTCTGGAGATTTGACTCGAGCTCGGTGTCGGTCAAGGCATAAGACGTGAGAGACGAAATCGACTGACATGCAGACACACAGGTCAGCGCCACCAGCAGCCCAAGCCAAGGCTTACAAACAGACATAAGTGTCATTATCTGTCTCCTTATTTAAATGGAATTTTTCTGGATGCTTTTATGAATTTCGTTCACTTTCAACAACGCTGCCGAACCATAGTACTTAGTCAGTTGATAACTAAACACACCAGCGGCAACCGCCGGGTCTGTTTTAACCAACGCCTCAGCTTCCTCCAACGTCTCTACATTGAAGATAAACAGCCCGCGCTTGGGTAGGTCATCCATTAAAGGGCCTGCCAGCACTAATTTACCTTGTTCTGCCAGCCGCCCCATATTGGCAAAGTGGCCGGCAAAAATCTCTTGCCGTTCGGCCTTGTCCGTGACGGTTGCATCATTAGGTCCGGTGCTAAGAATCACCAACACATAGCTCCGCATACCATAGGCATCCGCCCCCAGCTCTTCTGCTAAGGCCGCGTCATATTCAGCTGCATGACCGTAGCCGCCAAAAAGCGCCATCAAGAGGATCCATTTACCCAGTGTATTCATCTTCCCATTCCCTAACCGAATCGATAATTAAGTGTACGCTATCCATCAGGATCAGCAATCGTTCGGCGACGTTAAAAAGCATTGCATTTGCCTATCGGCCCGCTATGATGTTAACAAAAAGTTAACAGGGGTAACATTAAATGACTGCCAACCTTCCTTTTTTCGATGTGTTGATTGTCGGTGCTGGTATCTCAGGCGTTGGCGCGGCCTATTACTTACAGCGCGATAACCCTGACAAACGCTACGCCATCCTTGAAGCACGCGGTAACAGTGGTGGCACATGGGATTTGTTTCGTTACCCCGGGATCCGTTCAGATTCCGACCTTCACACCTTTGGTTTCGCATTTCGTCCTTGGACGGGTAAAAAGGCCATCGCAGACGGGCCAGCAATTCTTGCTTATTTGCGCGAAACAGCACAGATGTTTGGCATTGATAAACATATTCGCTTTCAACATCGCGTGATAAGTGCCCATTGGTCTACTGAGACGGCCCAATGGCTGGTCACCGTTGCAACCCCTGACGGTCATCAACAGTATTGTTGCAACTGGTTGTTTTGCGCCGGTGGCTATTACAACTACCAGCAGGGTTTCGCTCCAGAGTTCGCCGGGCAAAACGCCTTTAAAGGGCAAATCATCCATCCCCAGCATTGGCCAGAAGATCTGGATTACCGGGGTAAAAAAGTCGTCGTGATTGGCAGTGGCGCAACGGCCGTAACCTTAGTACCCGCAATGGCACAAAAGGCTCAGCATGTCACTATGCTGCAACGTACGCCAACTTACATTATGCCGGTACCAGCAAAGGACTGGATCGCAAATCTGTTAGTCAGGGTATTACCTGACCAATGGGCCTATCGCATCACGCGGCGTAAAAACATCCTTAAACAACGCTATTTTTGGCGCTTTTGTATGCGCTTTCCCAATGCTGCAAAACGCCTCATTCGCTGGGCAAATCGGCGTGAATTACCCAAAGATTTCGCTACCGACAAACACTTTAATCCGCCTTACGCGCCTTGGGATCAACGTTTATGCGCGGTACCCGATGGTGACTTGTACAAAGCGCTGCGTGACAGCAAAGCCGATATCGTCACTGACCATATTGATCACTTCACTGAGCAGGGCATTCAGCTTAAATCAGGAGAGCAACTGGAGGCCGATATCATCGTTAGCGCCACAGGTCTGAATATCCTGCCTTTCGGGGGTATTGAGCTGAAGGTCGACGATCGACCTGTGGTGTTGAAAGAGTGCATCGCGTTTCGTGGCATGATGCTTAGCAATGTGCCTAACTTCGCCTTTGCGGTAGGGTACACCAACGCATCATGGACCCTCAAAGTCGACCTGTTAAGTCAGCATTTTTGCCGTATTTTGCAACATATGGACAATCAACAAATGACCATTTGTGTGCCCCGGGTCAGAGACCCTGATATGGCTACCCGACCATTACTGGATTTCGATGCAGGATATATTAAGCGAGCCTTGGATGACCTGCCTCGTCAGGGACCGGCGCGTCCCTGGGTGATGTCGATGGATTACTTTGAAGATGTGCAGATCCTTAAACATGATGCTGTGACTGATCCTGAACTACAATTTTCCGTCGCCCATGCGGTAACTCAAGATAAGGACGACGCCGCATGAACCAGAGCGCCCCCCATATGGAGCAATTCGTTGAGACCACGAACGGTCCGACCCTTTGCTATCGCCAAGTCGGTGATAGCTCCGCGCCAGCAATATTGCTTATCGCAGGGCTTGGACTGCAACTAATCTATTGGCCTCAGCGACTGTTGGATGAATTGATGGCGAAGGGATTTCAGGTTATCTGGTTTGATAACCGGGACGTTGGGCGTTCAACAAGTATGGACTCCGCGACACCTGGGGCGATGGACCTGTTATTCAGACGCAAGCTTGAGGGTGCCTACGACCTCACTGATATGGCCAACGATGCCATCGGGTTACTCGACCATTTGAGTATAGAAAAAGCCCATATCGCTGGCATGTCTATGGGCGGAATGATTGGTCAAATGTGCGCTGCCCTGCATCCTCATCGTGTTCTGACGCTAACCTCAATTTTTTCAACTACCGGCGCCCGGCGGGTCGGCCAACCGTCATTGACGACTCTGTGGCATTTGCTGCAACCCTCAGCAAAAACCCAACCTCACGCCGTCAAGAAATATACTCAGCTGGCGCTGCATTTGTCGGATAAAGGCTACCCAGTTGATCCAGCCACCGCTGCCAAATACGCAGCACTCGCATGGCAACGGGGCAGACAACAACGGGAAAGCGAGGGCGCAGCCAGGCAGATGGCGGCAATTATCAAATCCGGCAATCGCACGCGATATCTGGCCAACATCCAGGCACCGACATTGGTACTCCATGGCGATCGTGACGTGATTGTCCACCCTAGTGGGGGTATAGCCACCGCCAACGCAATCACACACGCGAAACATCGTACGATTGAGGGATTAGGCCATTACATAACCGAAGAGGTTTCGCCTTTGCTGGCCAACTATTTACATCAACACGCCAGCCAGCAAGGTTAACCGCTGGTGATTATTGGCGGGGACGTCGTTGCGATAACAGCCAGTTTAAAGGTTCATCTGAACTAAACACATGACTCCAACTGTTATGACCTGTGTCAGGTAACAGCGTTAGTTCTGCATGTTTACCTTGTTGCAACAAGGCTTTATGCAAGTCTATAGAGTATTGGGCCAACACCACTTTATCATCCAGCCCGTGATACAAACGCAATGCTAGTTCAGCGGAATACTGTTTGGTGATTGCCGGGTTTGCACCTCCACAGATAGCAATCGCAGCGGCAAAATAGTCCGGCTTTCGACCTAATAACTCCAGCGTTCCCATTCCCCCCATGGATAAGCCCAAAAGGTAACGGCGGCGGGAATCAATTGGCAGCTCGGCATCAAGGTGCTGCAATAACGTCATGACCTTCGCTAACGACGCCGTTGGTGCCAGATTGTTGTCGCCGGTGTAAGGGTAATCGAACGCGTAGGGCCAGCTATCCCGATGAGCATTGACCACTGCCCAGTAATCCTCTTCAGGGGCTTGTGGCAGGATCACTACCGCCGGTTGCTGCTGAACGTACTGCCATAACCAATGGCCCGGATGAATAAGCTGACGTTCATTATCATCGCCACGCTCACCCGCGCCGTGCAAAAAGACGATCAGCGGGAAGCCGTTTTCCGGTGGCGGTGTATCTGGATAATATGCCCGGTAAAGCAACCCTTGGTGCTGACCCGCTTTAAAGTCCATTTTCCATTCCTCCGAGTCTTCACTTATCGCTGAAGTTGTCCACAGCATGGCGATAACCGCCATCCACATTTGCCATTTCATGTTAATTCTCTCGACTAAGTTTGATGCGCCTGGCATAGCTTAATGAACGCCATAACCATTCCATGGGCCCATAGCGGAAATAGCGCAACCACAGGTGAGACCAGGTTATTTGTATTGCCCATATGACGAGTACTACCAGCCAGCATTCTGCACGGGTCAATGACTCGTACCAGCCTAGTCCCCAGCCATAAAACAACCATCCACAAATAAGGCTTTGGGTCAGATAATTGGTCAGAGCCATGCGCCCGACTGGCGCCAGCAAGCGCGCCAAAGGACTATTTAGCTTGGCCAGTAACATCATAAACGACAAGTAACCCCACGCCGTGATCAGCGCCGCCCAAAAGTTATACAGTGAACCTGTGCCAAGCAAAAAACTGGCTGAAAAGTCCTCGGCAATAATGGCCTGACTGCCGGTGTAGCTGATCCACCAACCTAAGCCAACGCCCACGAGCCCGTTAATTAAATAAAAAATCCGGCTATGCTGGGCGGTGACGACAGCCAGTTTGAACAAGCCCATACCGATTAAAATAATCCCGCCATTACGCATTAAAGAAAACGCAATGTATTCAATCTGGTATTCAAATGTAGAGGCCGCTCGCCATGCGGTTTGTTGCCACCAACTGCCCAAATGATGCCAACGCTCATCTGCTAGGTATTCTGCCGTGGGCGCGACAATTTGGGTCATTTCGGCGATGTCAGTCTGGCTGAAACTGTCCCACACAGACGTAATCATCATTAAGCTCAATGCCATCAATCCATTTAGCAACAGACCGATAAAAATCAGCCACCGAGCGCGCAGATTGCGCATCAGGTAAACCAACATACCGCATACAGCATAGACAAACAGAATATCACCGGACCAGAGCAGGTACCCATGTAGCAGACCAAAAATCAGCAACCAACTCATGCGCCGGTAGTGCAATCCGTGACCGGCTGCTTTGTCGGCCATCATGGCAATCCCGGCACCAAATAGCAGAGAAAACAAGGTATAGAACTTTTCCGAAAAAACCACGTAGCTGAATACCCACAAATGCTGCTCTGAGGGACTGATGGGGCCTGCCCCGACCGGATTCATGTACACCGCTTCGGGGAACGCAAAGAAGATAATATTCATGGCCAGGATACCCAACACGGCAAAGCCGCGCAGGCAATCCAGCGAAAGAAACCGCGCGTCCGGCGCCGTCAATGTCTGTTGCATAATTCGTCCCTGAATGAAGAATTGAAATAAAGTTTACTTTCTCGCGCTATGTGACCCAAGCTAACGGAGGTCATTCAACGCAAAAAGACGGCTGATTACTGATATCCCCACTTTTGCATGATGTCTTGTTCGATGCCCAAGTGATCGAGAATACGGGCGACGACAAAATCAACCAGATCGGTAATTGACTGGGGCTGATGATAAAAACCCGGAGAGGCGGGCATTATCGTCACGCCCTGCTGAGACAATGTCAGCATATTCTGCAAATGAATACTCGACAGCGGCATTTCTCTTGGAACCACAATAAGCTGGCCCTTTTCTTTGATCACCACATCGGCAGCCCGTTCCATCAGATTATCGCTGGCCCCACAGGCGATGGCTGACAACGTTCCTGTCGAACAGGGGCAAATTACCATCTGTTTGGGCGCTGCTGAGCCTGAGGCAACCGGAGAAAACCACTCATCTTTGCCGCATACGACTAATTGGCCATCAGCGGCATCGAACATGTCGCTTAATTGTGTGGTCGCCTGTTGCGGGTTAGCAGACAGTTTGATTTGCTGCTCAGTCGCCAACACCACCCTGGCCGCTGACGATATCAGCAAATAAACCTGATACTCGGCCTTCAGTAAAATTTCCAGTAAACGCAATCCATAGGGTGCCCCCGATGCGCCGCTAAAGGCCAATGTTATTTTTTTCGCCAAGTTCGTTTCCTTTTTGCTCCAGTGATTTTCCCACTGAATGCTGTGTCATCGTTGCATCTTATCAGCGCGCCGATTTGTCGCAACTGCCTTATATTACTGCCTAGGCCAAGAGGATCACCCTTTTAGTTGATTTAATCCCTCACAAGCCGTCCGAGTCGCTACACCAGCGTGCCGCGCCGCCGCAATCGCCTGCATCACCACCACACTGCCAAATTGGTCGACAACGGCTGAAAGCAGCTGACCTGCCGGTTGGGTTTGCCAGCGTAACTGATAGGTATCTCCGGCGCCTTTATTAACCTCTAACTGCCAATCGGTACCAATGCATTCCACCTCACTGTGGTAATTCAAGTGCCGGTTGGATGATAAGCCGGCATCTGTGATCACTCTTCCATTGCCCGGCAGCTGAGTTAATAAGCTGCGGTTAAAACGCACATCATCTGACTGCTGCAGAACCAGAGTACGAGCGCGGAAATGCACTGGGGCGGCGCGAAGATCATAAAAAGCACTACTCACGTCTACCAGTTCAATGACAAAAAAGGGCGATTGTCCCAATCGGCGACCAAAACTGAGGTCATTGCATGTGGTGGCCAATACGCCTGGTTGCAAACCAGCATAATCGAGAATGTGAGCCAATGGCGCGAGCGATGATTGCTCCTCATTCGTGGTGCAAACTCCAAGCACCCATCGATCTCTCAGCACATGCTCAAACAACCATTGGCCTGCGCTGGTATATCGAAGGTTGCGGTTAAGCACATATTCCAGTGCCGGATTCCCGCGCTGAATATCAGCGCCCAGTACCACCCAGTCAGGTTCGTCAGGCAGCACCGATATATCCGCGTCATTGCTGACACTGACCCGCCAACCTAATTGCTCAGCTAAGCCAGCAACTCCCGGCAAATAAGGGTCAGACTGACCCAGAAAATGAACGTGCATACCTCGTCCCCTGATTTAACCTTTGTGAAGGTTACCAGATACAAGCCAATTTACACCCGGCGGCAGCGGATACGCGATTGAGGATGGCAGTACCGGCGAAATAAAGTACAATCGACTCCCAAATGGAGCATAAGAAGGTTTCAGCCTCATCCATTGACACGCCCTACACTCAAAAAAACATCAAAGGTCTGGTAGCACTATGAAACGACTCAACTCGCAATTGCAGGAAGACGGTTGCCCGTTGGAACTCATTCTTTTAATCCGTACTTTATTGGCCGCCTGTAAAGAAATCTCATTTCGTGTCAGCCAGGGCGCCCTTGCTGGCGTGCTTGGTTCAACCCTCAGCGAAAATGTACAAGGCGAACAACAAAAGAAGCTGGACGTGATTTCCAACCAAATCATTCTCGATACTCTGCGTGAGTCAGGTTACGTCAAAGCCATCTCTTCAGAAGAGGAAGAAGAGGTGGTGGGTTGTAATCCGGAAGGTAATTATCTGGTGAGTTTCGATCCCCTCGATGGTTCATCGAATACTGACATCAATAGCCTAATTGGTACCATTTTCTCTATCTCCCATGCGCCTCAATGGATGGATGCCAACGATCCGGCAGCGTTTTTACAACCCGGAAGTCAGCAGGTCGCAGCAGGTTACGTGCTGTATGGCCCGTCAACCATGTTGGCCATGACGACCGGACGTGGCACCCATATGTACACGCTGGATAAAACTCACGGTGGCTTCCTGCTGACTCAGGCCAATGTGCAGGTGCCAGAAGATACCGCAGAATTTGCCATCAACACATCTAACCAACGCCATTGGCAAGCGCCAATGCAAAAGTATGTGGCAGACCTGTTAGCCGGCACAGAAGGCCCGCGCGGTAAGGACTACAATATGCGCTGGGTGGCGGCTATGGTCGGAGATATTCATCGGGTATTACGCCGCGGCGGAATATTCGCCTATCCTTTCGACAAACGTAACCCTAAAAAGCCGGGCAAACTGCGCTTACTCTATGAAGCTAACCCCATGGCCTTTTTGACTGAACAAGCCGGTGGATTAGCCAGCACCGGGAACGGCAGAATTATGGAAATTATGCCCCAGGAGATACACCAACGTGTGCCGGTGATTATTGGTTCGAAAAATGAAGTAGAAGCTTGTTTGGAATATTACAAGTAACAGAAAAAAGCCCGCTAAGCGGGCTTTTTTGTATGCTTAAGTACTGCTTCCATCGCCGGAGAACATCGCCTTCATCTCGTTAGCAAATTTCATAAATTTATCTTTCATTGATTGCTTAACGCTGATCTTAACCGAGCCCAGCACCAGCCTGCCGGTCACTACAATCCGCGGACCGTCTGTTGATAAGCGGCTTCCTGCGTTATTTTCGATACTCGACAACAGGTTTGACACTGATACCTGAACATCAGCATTTTCCGGCACCCAGATAGTGTCTTCAGATAAATAACTGTTAAGGTGAATTATCACCTGGGGGGTTTGAAACACCGCGTGAGTAAAGTCAAGCTTATTGCTGCCCAATACCGTGGTTACCCTGAGTTCTTCAGGCACAGCCCACTCTCCACTGCAGTGATTTGATGACAACACTGTCAACTGCTTGTCGGTGCGCACAGCAGCTGGTGTAGCGGAACCACGCATGCCACGCTGCTTCATGGCTTGATAGTTTTCATCAGCCTTGCCCAACTCTAAATCGGCGACCAAGGACATCAGCCTTTCATTGGAGTTGGCTTGCATCGCTTGATCAAGCCGCCGTTCAAAAGCCTGCTCTGAAATCACACCATGACTGTAGTTGATAATCAGTTGATCAATGACTTCTTCTTTAACTTGTTCCCGGGGTCGGTCTTCCAATGCGACTGCCATGCTGTTCTCCTACCTTTTTCGCTGTTTTAACAGCCTAGCATTCATTGTCTTTGAGGATTATGTCAAAGGGTTACAAAGTGTGTTTTTTAGTCACTGGTTAACTCGCTGATTAACCATAATGTTCTATGCTTAGTCTCGTCAAACGAGGTATCGGGTATTTAATAATGAGTCTATCAATCAAAAATAAGCTGATCTTGCTGGCAGCCTTACCTGTTATCATTCTGGGTATAGCGCTCACACTCGCTGTCTATTATGAAGTGCAATTGCTGAGTCGAACGCAACTTGAACAAAGCGAAAACTTGCTTCTCAACGAGCGGCGTCACGAAGCGAAATCTCTGTTGCAGGTCTCAGTTTCTTTGGTTGAACCCCTTTATCAACAAGGCGCGGATAAACAACAGGCTATCGAGTTACTGAAAACCATTAATTACGGCGAGGCGGGTTATGTCTTTGGCTACGATGAGCAAGGTATCCGGTTATTTAACGGCACCAATGAGAAGGGCGTCGGCGATAGCTTTTGGGACCTGAAAGATGCCAACAACGTCTATTTAATTCGTGACCTTATCAGTGCAGGCAAGAAAAATGGCTTCGCTGAGGGCGATCATTATGTTACCTATTATTTCCCCAAATTAGGCGGGGACACTCCCTTACCCAAGCTTTCCTACTCTGCCTGGTTTCCTGATTGGAATATGATGATAGGCACCGGCTTTTACATCGATGAAATCGACGCCAAGATTGCCGGCATATCCGAGCAAGTAGACAGCACAATGCATACTGTGATTATTACTTTTCTGGTGATAATCCTGATTGCCAGCGGATTAATTTTTGTCGCCGCGGTGCTGATAAATCGCAGTATTCTGTCACCCTTGACCAAGGTAAGTGATTCACTGGGTGAATTGGCGCAAGGGGGCGGCGATTTGACTCACAAGTTAACAATCACCGATCAACATGAAACAGGCACGCTCGCTCGTCATGTCAATCAGCTTCTCAGTAGCTTGCATACCACCATGTCTCTGGTCAGGGACGTCACAGGTGAAGTACGCCACCAAGCCCATGACATGGACAGCCGCGCATCTCAGTTGGCAGACATCACCCATCAGCAACAACAGGAAACAGAGCAAATCGCCACTGCCGCCACCCAGTTATCAGCCACATCAGCAGATGTGGCACAACGCGCATCAGAAGCGGAGCAAGCAGCACAACAAGTCGATAGTTACAGTAAAGATGCGGCCACCGCGGTATCGCTGAGTACTGTTCGGATGAAGGAATTGGTCGATGAAATCAATCGTGCCAGTAACGTAATCCAACGTGTAGGGGGAGACGTTGCCAATATTGTCAACGTGTTACAGGTAATCGAAAATATTGCTGAGCAAACCAACCTGTTAGCACTCAATGCCGCCATAGAAGCTGCCCGTGCTGGTGAACAGGGGCGCGGGTTTGCGGTGGTTGCCGATGAAGTACGCTCCTTGGCGAGTAAAACGCAACAAAGCACTGAAGAAATTCAGGACATGATTACACGTCTGCAAGAGGGCTCTCAATCGGCAGTTGATGTAATGAGCAGCAGTATTGCCAAAAGCGAACAAACCCAAAGTCAGGTGGAACAGACCAAAAACATTCTCCAGGCTATCGCCGACTCCGTGCACACAATTACAGATGTTAACTATCAAATTGCTACCGCGGCGGCGCAACAGAGCCAGGTGAGCCAGGACGTTAGCCAGCGGGTGAATCAAATCTCAGACAAAACCCGTTGGTTGTTGCAATCTTCTACCGACAACAAAAATGCCTGCGCAACCCTCAATGACAGAGCTAACCGACTCGAACAATTGATCAGTCAGTTCTCGCTTTGAGCACACTACGGTCGGGTGTAAACGCTGTCACCCGACCCGCTTTTATTTAGTTTGGTATTTTCCGCCCTGATTGATTTAATTCTGAGGCTAATTTCTTTACACTAACGCCTTCCTGTGCCGCGGTTCACAGGGCGTTGATGTAATCCATAAAAATAAATGCACAACGTGACCAAACCTAAAGAATGCCGGGCAGTCACCCTACACTCTCATCGGCTCGCTCGGTACGCATAAAAAATAAAGCGTAAGGAGTTCAATTGTATGGCATTCCATACACAAGATCTGGCCAAATATGGCATCACGGACGTCGCTGAAGTACTGCATAACCCCAGCTACGAACAGTTATTTGAGGAAGAAACCCGCCCTGAGCTGACCGGCTACGAGAAAGGCACAGTGACTGACTCTGGCGCCGTCGCAGTGCATACCGGGGAATTTACCGGCCGCTCTCCCAAAGATAAATATATTGTGCTGGACGATGTCACCCGGGATACCGTTTGGTGGAACAGTCCTGAAGCCCCCAATGACAATAAGCCGCTCAGCCCTGAAGTATGGTCAGAATTAAAGTCACTGGTGGCACATCAATTAAGTGGTAAGCGCTTGTTCGTGGTCGACACCTTCTGTGGTGCCAATGCCAATACCCGACTCAAAGTACGCTTTATTACCGAAGTGGCCTGGCAGGCACACTTTGTCAAAAACATGTTTATCCGCCCCACCGAAGCAGAGTTAGCCAGCTACGGTGAACCCGATTTCGTAGTCATGAACGGGTCTAAAACCAGCAACCCGGATTATAAAAAGCACGGCATGAACTCAGAAGTGTTTACCGTGTTCAATCTGACAGAAAAAATGCAGGTTATTGGCGGCACCTGGTACGGTGGTGAAATGAAAAAAGGCATGTTTGCCATGATGAACTACTACCTGCCGTTGCAGGGCATGGCGTCGATGCATTGCAGTGCTAACACAGGAAAAGATGGCGATGTCGCAATCTTTTTTGGTTTGTCCGGCACCGGCAAAACCACCTTGTCTACTGACCCGAACCGCCAATTAATCGGTGATGATGAACACGGTTGGGATGATGAAGGTATCTTTAACTTTGAGGGAGGTTGCTATGCCAAAACCATTAATCTTGACCCTCAAAGCGAGCCTGATATTTTTAACGCCATCAAGCGCGATGCGTTATTGGAAAACGTCAGTGTCAATGACGCCGGGCAGGTCGATTATGCAGATGGGTCTGTAACCGAAAATACCCGCGTGTCTTACCCGATTTATCATATCGATAATATTGTTCAACCTGTTTCCAAAGGCGGACACGCGACCAAAGTTATCTTCCTGACTGCCGATGCATTTGGCGTGCTGCCACCTGTTTCAAAACTCGACGACGCGCAGACTCAGTATCATTTCTTGTCCGGGTTCACAGCTAAACTGGCTGGCACCGAGCGCGGCATCACTGAACCTACCCCAACGTTTTCAGCCTGCTTCGGAAAAGCTTTTTTGAGTTTGCATCCGGTTCGCTATGGTGAAGAACTGGTTAAGAAGATGAAAGCGTCAGGTGCAACTGCCTATTTGGTCAATACCGGCTGGAATGGCACGGGCAAACGAATCTCAATCAAAGACACCCGCGCCATTATTGACCGCATCCTTGACGGCTCCATTGAAGATGCGCCTTGCACTGAACTGCCGATCTTTAAGCTGCAGATCCCGACTGCGCTGCCAGGCGTTGATAGTAGTATACTTGACCCAAGGGAAACCTATGCACAGCCTGAGCAGTGGCAACAAAAAGCCGAACACCTGGCCAGTTTATTCATTAAAAACTTCGAAAACTTTACGGGTAACGATGAAGGAAAGGCATTGGTTTCAGCCGGCCCTGTTGTTGATTAAAACCCGGTTGTCATAACATGAATAAGGCGCACTCAGGTGCGCCTTTTTTGTGACTTTTGTCAGCAAACATTGGTGACCTATGACACTGGGCTTACATCCCCACTGTGGCATTCTAACCTCACATTCACTGATGGAGTTATGCCATGTCTTTCGACCGTTTTCTTGATGAACTGATTCCTACCACCATTAGAATTTTGGTGATTTTATTTATTATGCGTACATTATTTAACATCTTCTGGCCAATGATCTCGGGGTAACGGATTGAGGGCCAAATTAGGCGTTGATCTTCTATTAAGCTGAACTAATTTTAATTCACAGTCATCTTTTAGGAGTTCACCATGCAGGCCCCGGCAATCCCCCGAAACGAGCAACAAAGAATGAATGCATTGCGTTCATTACATGTACTCGATACCTTGCCTGAAGAGCGCTTTGACCGCATTACGCGGATTGCCAGTCGGCTATTCGATGTGCCTGTGGCCTTGGTAAGTTTGGTTGACGATGAACGCCAATGGTTCAAATCCACCTGCGGTATAGACGTTGAACAAACGCCAAGAGAAATCTCTTTTTGTGGCCACGCTATTTTAAATGACGAGATCCTGTTAGTGAAAGACGCCCTTGAGGATGCTCGCTTTCAGGATAACCCTCTGGTAGTAAAGGATCCTAACATTCGTTTTTATGCTGGATGCCCCTTGCGTCTGCCTGAGGGAGAAAAAGTCGGCACGCTGTGTTTGATTGACAAAGAGCCGCGCACTATGAGCGATGAGGAGCAACAGTTGTTGCGTGATTTAGCTGCTGTTGTGCAACAAGAATTGGCCATGCACCGGACCTCAACCATTGACGAACTAACCGGTTTGGAAAACCTGCGAGGCTTTAAGCTGCTGTGTGAAGACAGGCTGCGATTATGCCAGCGTTTGGGCTCACCGGTCAGTCTGGCAATATTCGACCTGGTCAACTTCAAGGCCATTAATGAACAATTAGGCCATCAGGAAGGCGACTTTGCCCTTCGTTCATTTGCCCAAATCCTGCGAGAAAGCCTGCGTAATTCTGATGTGATTGCGCGTCTCGGTGGCGATGAATTCGCAGTGTTGCTGTCTGGCATGGATCAACAGTACATGACTGAAACACTGGCACGAATAGAATATCGGGTACGCACATTCAATCGCTCGCATCGAAAGCATCAGTTGGATTTCGCCGTCGGTATCAGTAGTGTGGAAGGAGGTCAAGATTATCCAGATCTTGCAACACTGCATCGTCGGGCAGACACCAATCTGCGCCAACAAATACATAACTCTCAACTGCAAGATGGCCGTAAAGGTGCTTAAAGTCTGGTCATAAATTCGTCACTGAAAAGTCACAGCTTCGTCATCGTGTATCCATAACGTCATAGCGTAACTATCTATGCAAAAAGGAATGTACACGAATGAAAGTAAAACTACTGTGTTTGTCGGTATTGATATCATTAACTCTGAGCGCCTGTGTTGACGACGGTGAAGATGGCGCTAATGGTAACAACGGAATGGATGGCGTCGACGGAGCCCAAGGCCCTCAAGGTGAAACGGGCGCGCCTGCCCCCACCAGCCTTTCACCAAAATTAATTGGCCGATTTACCGCTGATTTAAGTGATCCTGCCGGCGCCGCTGAAATTGTCCAATATCACTCGCCAAGCCAACGGGTATTTGCCATCAACAGCGCGGCAAGTGATCCGTCAGTAGAAATCATTGATATCGCTGATTTAACCTCTGATAGCGATGCATCCAGTGCCGACAATCTCACTTCGACCCCCTTTATTCTGCCTGCCAGTATCGACATCGGCGGCGTCACCCGTGTACTCGATGGCGCAAACAGCATCGCAATTCACGATGACTTATTGGCTGTTGCCATGCAAGCGGACAGTCAGGCAGAAAATGGTGTTGTGGTGTTTTACGACATCAGCGATACCACCCCAAGCCTGATTAACGCAGTGGAAGTGGGGAATTTACCGGATATGGTTGGATTTACGCCTGACGGTAGCAAAGTGTTGGTGGCTAATGAGGGTGAACCCAATGACGATTACAGCAATGATCCTGAAGGTTCTGTGGCCGTTATCGCCGTGACTCAGGGTGTACCTGCCGATACTGCTACGCTTATCACCTTTTCTCAGTTCAACGGTCAACAAACTGAACTGGCCGCCAGGGGAATTCGTTTCTCGAATCCGGTAGGCAGCACAGTTGCCCAAGACCTAGAGCCCGAATATATCACCGCAAGTAACGATATCGCCTTTGTGTCTTTGCAAGAAAACAACGCGCTGGCCAAGATAGATCTGTCAGATAACAGCGTGACACTCCACCCATTGGGAAGCAAAGACTGGGGGGAATATCTGATTGATGTGTCAAACCGTGATGGAGTGAGCTTTAACCGTTACCCTGGCCTTTACGGCTTGTATATGCCAGATACCATCGCCAGTTTTACGTGGAAGGGCGCTACCTTTGTGGTCAGTGCCAATGAAGGGGATGCGCGGGAGTATATTTCTGACGCAGACAGTGAGGCACAGTGTCTTGCCCGTGGAGATTTTATCTTTGATGATGGGGAATGTATTTATCTTGATGAGGTACGGGTAGATGATGTGAACTTTGACCCCAGTGCAAGCTTCGCCATCAACTATGACAGTGATGTGTTAGGTAGGTTAAAAGTCACCACCACTGAAGGTGATACTGATAATGACGGAGTGTTCGAATCCTTGTATGCGTTTGGCGCTCGTTCATTCAGCATTTGGGACGCTAACGGTCTGCAAGTGTATGATTCAGGTGATGATTTCGGTCGTATCAGCGCATCGATTCACGGTTCAGCATTTAATAACAATGATGACGAGAATGAAGGCGACTCGCGCTCCGATGACAAAGGAGCTGAGCCCGAGGCCCTTGCGCTGGGTAACATCAATAACCGCACTTACGCCTTTATCGGGTTAGAACGTATGGGATCAATCCTTGCCTACGACATCAGTAATCCTTATCAAGTCAGATTTATTGATTATTTTTATCATCGTGATTTAACAGAAGGGTTATCAGGGACTGACATTCAGGGCGATTTAGCCCCGGAAGGAATGGTTTTTGTCAGCGCCGATCAATCGCCAACCGGCCAGGCCTTATTAGTCGTTGGCAATGAAGTCAGCGGCAGCGTGAGTATTTGGCAGTTTAAACCTGAGTAGATCGTTGTGGTTCAGCGTGCATTTCAGGGCACGCTGAACCCTATTGATTAAAAAATACACTTGCAAACTGACATACATATCGTAATCTGAAATTCTGTCTGTCTGTCAGGAGAGCGTTATCAAGCGCAACTATATCCCCACCATCATAGATATTGAAGCCAGTGGTTTTGGCCCCGATGGCTATCCGATTGAGATTGGTGTCGCTACCAGTGACGGTCAACGCTACTGCAGCCTGATTAAGCCGCTGGAAAACTGGACTCATTGGGATAAAGAGGCCGAAGAATTACATGGTATTCCGCGAGATATTTTACTCTCGCGCGGGAAGTCAGTTGCTCAGGTGTGCGATGAGCTTAACCATCTGCTCAAAGACAGGACCGCGTATTCTGATGGCTGGGTGGTCGATAACGCCTGGTTGATCAAACTTTTTGATGCAGCGAAAATGCAGCCCACGTTCACCTTCAGCGCGCTGGAAATGGTACTTAGCGAAGCGCAAATGCAGGTATGGCATTGCATCAAGCAAGATTTAACCGAACGTTGGCCACAACAACGCCATCGCGCCAGTGCTGACGCCGACCTAATTCAACATACCTGGCTGGTCAGCCGTAAAGAAGCAAATAGCCTGTCCGACTAGGTTGAAATTTGGTGCTAACGCCACCATCTCCACTGCACTACGTTTAGCCGACTAACCGTTTATCGATAACGGAACAACAAGCGGACTTTATGAAATGACCAATGCCCTCGAAATTCAGAGCCTAACCAAACAGTATCCGGGAGGAACGCAAGCCCTCAAGGGCGTTGATCTTCGAGTTACTAAAGGAGATTTTTTCGCGTTACTCGGGCCAAATGGCGCAGGTAAATCAACCACAATTGGCATCATTGCCTCGTTGGTTAACAAGACCAGTGGCTCTGTGCTGGTCAACGGCTACGACATTGACACCATGTTGACCGATGCCAAGGCACAAATCGGTCTGGTACCTCAGGAATTTAATTTCAATCAATTTGAGACCCTGCAGCAAATCGTGGTCAATCAGGCCGGTTATTATGGCGTGCCGAGACAAGAAGCCAAAAAGCGCGCGGAAAAGTACCTTAAACAATTGGATTTATGGGAAAAACGCAATAGTCCGGCGCGCACCTTGTCCGGTGGTATGAAACGCCGTCTGATGATCGCCCGGGCGCTCATGCATGAGCCCAAAATTCTGATCCTGGATGAACCCACTGCCGGTGTTGATATAGAGATTCGCCGCTCCATGTGGGAGTTTTTGCAACAGATTAATCAACAAGGTATCACCATCATCCTGACCACCCACTATCTGGAAGAAGCAGAGATGCTGTGTCGCAATATCGCTATTATCGATAAAGGCGAAATCGTTGAAAATACCAGCATGAAATCTTTGCTAGCCAAACTGAATATTGAAACCTTTATTCTAGACCTTGGCCCCGCAGCGACAGAACCCACTCTCCAAGGTTTTGATTATCGAGTGATTGACGACCACACCCTGGAGGTGGATGTTGCGAAAGATGATGGCCTCAATCCAGTCTTCAGTCAGTTAAGTGAACAAGGCATACAGGTGCTCAGCATGCGTAATAAGGCCAACCGCCTTGAAGAACTGTTTATGAACCTGCTCCAAAATGGGCGTACCAAGGAGGCCAGCAATGACTAACCAAACCTGGGTCGCGTTACGTACCATTTGGATTAAAGAAATCACCCGATTTATGCGGATTTGGGTGCAAACGTTGGTGCCGCCTGCGATCACCATGTCGCTGTATTTTGTTATTTTTGGTAATCTGATTGGTAACCGCATCGGACAGATGGACGGTGTCAGCTATATGGAATTCATTGTGCCTGGCTTGATCATGATGTCCGTCATTACCAACAGTTACGCCAATGTTTCTTCGTCATTTTTCAGTGCCAAGTTCCAGCGTAACATCGAAGAATTGATGGTCGCTCCCGTACCCAACTGGGTAATTATCGCAGGGTTTGTTGGCGGCGGTGTTGCCCGTGCCATCCTGATCGGCCTCATTGTAACTCTGGTTTCATCGTTGTTTGTCGACTTACAAATCCACAACATCGCGGTTTTAATCACGACCTTGTTGCTCACCGCATCGATGTTTGCTTGTGCTGGCTTAGTCAACGCGGTTTATGCCAAAACCTTTGATGATATCAGCATTATTCCTACCTTCGTGCTCACGCCGCTGACTTATCTCGGCGGTGTTTTCTATAGCCTGAGTCTTCTGCCTGAATTTTGGCAATGGGTGAGTAAAGCCAACCCGATCGTTTATATGGTCAACGGCTTTCGTTATGGTTTTGTTGGCATCAGTGATTTCAGTTACCTCACTTCACTGAGCGTGTTGATTGGCTTTAATCTGGTCTTGTTCGCCATTGCGTGGCGATTAATATCTCGTGGTACGGGGATTCGCAGCTAATGGCACAGGGTAATTCCCGCATTGTCAGTTCTAACCAGACCGGGCCTCATGAAAAGCTGGCAGAAGTTGTTGAACGTCATTTACGGCATCAAAGCCAAAAACCCTTTAGTCCGCATACCCAAGCTGCGTTTGAACAAGCCCAAGCCTGGTTGGGCGATTGGCAGGGCGAGCTAATTTTTGACTCCTGTTGCGGCGTAGGGCAAAGCACCGTGACCTTGGCTAAGCAGCATCCACAGGCAAAAGTGATAGGGTTAGACAAATCTGCGTTGCGGGTGAATAAACATACTCACCACTTTGGCACTCCGGTCGATAATTATCTATTGTTACGCGCCGACGTGGTAGATTTTTGGCGTTTGGCAGTCAATGCCGGCTGGCAATTAAGCCAACACTATTTACTTTATCCCAACCCGTATCCGAAAAGCGTGCATTTAAAACGACGCTGGCATGGCAGTCCTGCCTTACGGGAAATTTTATTGCTCGGTGGTCAACTGACAGTTCGCAGTAACTGGCCTATTTATATCGATGAGTTTGCTCAAGCGTTAACGTTGGCAGGGTGTAAAGCGACAAAACAGGCCTATCAGGCAAAGGCTGCGATGACAGCGTTTGAACAAAAATATTGGGACAGTGGTCAGCAAAGTTTTCAATTAGTCGCTCAATTGAGTGCAGATAAGATAAAATAGTGCCAATGTCCGAGCCCTTCTCAGGTTAATTGCAGGTAAATATGTTACAGGTTGGAAAAACACAAACTCTGATTGTTGACGAAGAAATCCCTTATGGAGCCTACCTCAGCAGTGCTGATGGCGAACGCGTCATGCTTCCGGTATCACAACTACCAGAGGATATCAGTGAAGGAGATAACCTGAGTGTGTTCGTTTATCATGACCACGATGGACAACTCACTGCAACCACCAAACGCCCTTTAATTGAAGTCGGACAGTGCGCCAAACTCAAAGTAGTGGGGAGTTCACCTGCGGGGGCCTTTTTAAATTGGGGGCTGGATAAAGATCTCTTTGTACCCAAAAAACAGCAAGCTCAGCCCATGCAAGTCGACCAAGAATATATGGTTGTCGCTTATCTGGATGAGCGAGATGGCCGGATTATCGCTAGCAGCAAATTGCATCAGCACCTGAGTGAGCAAAATGTCTATTTCAAACCCGGCCAGCAAGTGTCACTGTTGATCAGCGATGAAACTGAGTTGGGTTTCAAGGCAGTGATTAATCAATCCGCCCTGGGATTGCTGTACCACACGGATGTTTTCCAGCCGTTAGCACCCGGCCAGCAAATCACAGGTTATATCGCGCAAATCCGAGAAGACGGAAAAATAGATTTAAGTTTGCAGGCGCCGGGCGGAGCAGATCGCAGCGAGCTTGAAGCAAAAATATTGCAGCATTTAGCCGAAAACGGTGGGCATTCGCCAATCACCGACAAATCTGACCCCAAATTAATCCAGAAGATTTTCAAGGTTAGCAAAGGGGCTTATAAAAAAGCCTTGGGAAGCTTGTACAAGCAGCAGAAAATCACCCTTACCAAAGCTGAAATCCGTCTGAAAGATTAGTCGGATTGGGTGCGTTTCTTGTTATTGTACATATGCTTATCAGCGATACTCATAAGCGATTCAATATCAATCAGCTGACCAGTATATCTGGCATAACCACAGCTTAACGACGGATAGAGTTGTTCGTTGCCAACTTCAATAGGTGCATGTTCCACTGCATGCTTTATCGCTGCGACCTTTTCTTCAATGTGTTGCTCGTCTACCAAACGGTGCAGAATGATTAGAAACTCATCACCGCCCATACGCACTACCACATCTGTGCCGCGTAAGGTTTGTAACAGGCGTTTAGACACGTGTTGCAATAATAAGTCACCCGCCTGATGACCGTAGGTGTCATTAACCTCTTTAAAGCGGTTTAAATCGATACTCACCAGGGTAAAGCGCGCGCGCCGACCATTGGTCTTAATTAGGGCATCCAAGTGCTCGTACATATACCGACGGTTCGGTAAGTCAGTCAGCTCATCATGCAACGACATTTTGCGTGCGAGTTGATAACCACTCAAAGTAAAAAAGGCTGCAGCGTACAGCATGGCGGCTAAAAACAAACCGACCGACCAAACCAACACACTGATATCGATACCGGCAATGGATGGGTTAAATTGATAGCGGGCGGCCATCAGCCATTCGCCGTGGGGCAAACTGATTACCACCTCAGAATCCGGTGAATCAAATATCATCGGATTACCATAAAACACAGCCCCGCTCTCACCCAAACCATCCTTGCCGCGCAGTGCAATACTGATACTGTCATCTTCAAGCACCAGAATGTCGTTAAGCAATCGGGTGAAATCAAACACCACACTAACGGTGCCCCAATACTGACTATTGACCGGATAGTCGGTAAACACTGGAAAGCGGGCAATCAGTCCTTGTCCGCCCTGAATCAGGGTCAGGGTGCCGGCAAGAAACATTTCCTGATTTTCTCTGGCAATCGACACCGTCCGCCATTGTTCAGGATTGGTACGAAAATCAAAACCCAACGCACGTTCATTACCCGCTAACGGATATACGTAGCTGATGACGTCATCGGGTGCCAAGCCAACATTGCGCGCATACTCGGCCTTTGAAATCAATTTATGGGCAACCTGTTCCCATTTTTGAACGGCCGTGGTGGGATCGATGGTAACAAGGGTGGCCAAACTGTCAGCAACAAAAGTGTCCTTATAGATGGCTGCTTGTAACTTTGCACTGAGCACAGCGACTTTCTGTCGCTTCAGTTCTTTTTGAGATAGCTCGGCATTGCCTTTCAAGACTTGCTCGGCACTTTGGATAGCCAAGATCACAAGCATGACGTAGATTGCCGATGCCAGCGCCAACAACCAATGACGCGGCGCTGTGTACACTTTAAGCAAGATAAACACCTGTTATCGCTGATGTCCTCATTTTTTACATAACTAGCATTAATGTAAAGCGATTTCGCTGTAGTCGTTGAAAAATAAGCCAAAAAAAGCCGGCTAATGCCGGCCTTTAAATACTCAGGAATTTACACTTTGAACTGTTTGACGATGCGTTGTAGCTCCGCGGATACACCACTGAGTTGAGTTGCTTCGGCAGCCAGCTCTTCGGAGTGCAACGCAGTTTTATCACTGAGGTTAGTAATGGTGACCAACGACTTATTGATACTGTCAGCAACCACAGTTTGTTGCTCGGTTGCCTCGGCTATCTGGCTTGACTGACTTTGCACCGCGCCAATCGAGCGACTGATAGCATCCAGTGAATCAACCACTTGTTCGGTTTTTGACACACCCAATTCAGATTTACTCTTGCCTTCCTGCATCACAGTATTGGTCTGTTGCGCCATACTTTGCAGGCGTTCTACCATGCGACGGATATCGTCAGTTGACTCTTGCGTACGGCTTGCCAATGAGCGTACTTCGTCAGCCACGACAGCGAAGCCCCGGCCTTGCTCTCCGGCCCGTGCTGCTTCGATAGCAGCATTTAACGCGAGTAAATTCGTCTGCTCGGCAATGCTGGTAATGACATCAATCACAGCGCCGATGTTGTCTGATTCTTTACCCAGGCCATCAACCACTTCGGCGGCCTGATTAATGCTGGTCGCTAAACTATTGATCTCCGCCATCGCGTCTCGCGCCTGGCGGGTGCCGTCTTTGGTCATACGCTCCGCGTCGTCAGCCGCATCACTGGACAAGGACGCATTACTGGAAATTTCCTGTACTGTTGCCGCCATTTCAGTCACCGCTGTCGTCACTGAATCGACCTGACTCCGTTCCATCTGCATTTCGCGATTGGTTTCCTGAGAAACTTCGCTCAAACGGCGTGCCGCATCGGCTACTTCATTGGTATGGTGTGAGGTTTCTGCTATCAGACGCTGGAGCTTTTCCGTGAATCGATTAAATTCGTTAGCCAGCGCGCCCACCTCATCATTACTGCGCACCTCGAGACGCCGTGTCAGATCACCATCCCCACTGGCGATCTTTTCCATCGCTTTTCGCATGCCTTTGAGAGGACGGGTTATTGCGCCGCTGGCGAAGAAGGTCACTAAGGTGATCACTGCAATGATCAGCAATGAAATCAAGGTGGTGGTGGTAATCGCGTTGGTGATGGGTTGCTCAATCAGGCTCGCCGGAATCAGCATGCCCAACGTCCAGTGCATTTGCGGGTTAGCTAATTGCGCATCCTTGAACACAGCAATGTATTCCTCACCACGCCACTGAATACGTTGCATACCGTGATTCGCTCCGGCAATCACAGTAGACAAGGTGGCAAAGCCTTTGGTGTCAGCAAATAAACTATCAAAGTTGCTCAATGGCGAACTGATTTCAAAACTGTGTTCCTGTTTTGGGAAATACACAATTTGCTGGTTTTCATCAAGCAAAAACGCCACGCCCTGTTCTTCATAGCGGACCTTATCGATAACCTGGCCTATGGTACTGATCAGGATGTCAATGCCACCGACACCCAATAATTTCCCCTGATGATAAACTGGCGCCTGGATAACCGCGGAGATAGTGCCATCCTGAGAGTCCACCGCCGGTGGCGTCACATATAAGCCGCGCTTGGCCACAGCAGTATTGAACCAGGGTCGCTGGGTGGCAAAATAGCCATGTTGAGGGTCACCTTTATTTACCCCCTCTTCGTCGACACCGACAATCCCCTGCTCGTAAAAATATTCTGCTGTTTGTGCCGAACCGAAAAACGCCGATTTGATATTCTCGTCTACGTCGCTGATGTTGCTGAACAAGGTGAAGACCTTGTCACTGTCGCTAATGGCGTTTGCCGGCATTCCACGTTGTTGATGCTTGGCAAAAAAATCTTGTAAAAATGGATTACTCAACAGGGTTCTGGCGACCCCCCCATAGGTTGAGAAAAACGACTCTACTGACTTGGCCTCGAACTCAACCAGGTTGAAAACTTCCTTTTCAACCCGTTTTTCAACGCTGGAGCCGATGTATTGGGTAACCATGATGGCCGACAGTAGTAGCATCACTGCAATACTTCCACCGACGATCAGCACGAACTTACGCTGGAGAGATGTTGACTTCATGTTGCTTCTCTTTGTTATTTTTTTGCGCACTGGGCAGGTGTCACCTGCTCTGATTTTTAGCAGCTTTCCCGCTGCCTACATGGGTTATATCAAACTGGTATAAAATTCATAGCCCCGCGAGCATTTTTGTCATCGTAAGAGCGTGAATTTTGCGCCATAATCTGGCATCGGCGCAGAAAGGATTTTCTGCAGTTTTTCAACGTGCAATCTTACCGAACTAACGCAATTGTGCTGTGTCATGAGGAATTAACGTTACTCTCAAACACTGGCGTGTAATTTGCGTGTTCTCAGCTATCACCATCATATTAAAGGGAGTACGGTGCTTCGTTTTAGTTTACATTGCGGTCTGATTGTTGGCATTTTATTCAGCCAAATCAGCTTCGCCCAATCCGCTAAGTTTACCGTAGAAGGGCTTGAGCATAAAAAAGCCAGAGAGAATGTAAGCGCCTACTTACAAGGATTGGAAGCGCCATTGTCGGGTTACTCACGCTTTAGTCAACAAGTCAGCGAAAATGTCATTAAAGCCATGCAAGTTTATGGTTTCTATCACGCTGAGGTCTCTGTCGTGCGTGACAGCGAAGATCAATGGCAGGTAAATATTACTCCCAACGAGCAAACGTTACTTGATCAGGTCGAGATTAAAATTTCAGGCCCTGCAAGCCAGCAGGACAGCCTGATCAAAATCATTAAGGCGGCGGGATTAAAGCCTGGCCAACCACTTAATCACAAAGCCTACACTCAGCTTAAGCAGCGTATTCAAACCGAAGCGCAAACTCTCGGCTATTTTGATTTTAACTGGACCACCCACGAAATTCGCATCACGCTAGCTGACAAGCAAGCCGATATTCTGCTGTTGGCAGACAGTGGCGAACGTTACCACTTTGGTGATATCCGCATGCCCGAAGAGGATATCGCAGTCAGTTTGATCGAACAGTTGTCACCCATTCAATCGGGCGATGTCTATAACATCGAAAAATTGGTCAGATTTAATACCCTGTTGCGAGAAACCGGTTATTTTCAACGGGTGCTGGTGCGTCCTTTGGTCTCCGAAGCTGAACAAGGAGAGGTACCCCTTGAGGTCAGTATTACCCATAAACCGCGGGATAATTTTGACGTGGGAGGCGGCATATCCTCAGACGATGATGGTTTGCGTGGGCGTTTTAAATGGCGTCGTCCTTGGGTAAATCCCTACGGACATTCTATGGGCGCTGATATCTATGCCAGTAAAGTTGAGCAAGCGGCCAGTTTTGATTACCGGATTCCTCTTGAGGATGCTGCCCAGAATTATGCCAGTTTACAAGCTGGCTTTCAGCGTCTTGATGACGAGGATACCTTGTCAGAGAAATTCACGCTCGCGGTGCAACGTCACTGGCAGCCACTAGACGCAGACTGGCAGCGAATCGGCTTTGTCAGAGTTGAACGGGAAAGCTATGTGCAGGCCAACGAACCTGAGCAGGATTCTACGCTGGTGATTCCGGGTATGACAATCTCCCGATATCGTCATCAGGGCGGATTAGATATGACATGGGGTGATCGGCAAACCGTGACTGTCGAGTTCGCATCCGAAGCGGCACTGTCTGACATTGATATGGTACGAATCACCGCTCACTCACGCTGGTTGCGGAGCTTTGGCGATCACCGTTTTTTATGGCGCTTTGAAGCCGGTGCAATTATCACCAGCGAAATCGAACAGGTCCCCGCATCGCTACGCTTCTTCACCGGCGGTGATCAGTCGGTACGCGGCTTTCGTTATCGCAGCGTATCCCCTGTAGACGATGAAGGCGAGCTCACTGGCGGACGATATCTGGCCGTTGCCAGTACCGAATATAGCTACCCGGTTGCTGATGATTGGCGAGCCGCGCTGTTTATTGACGTTGGTGACGCCAGTGTGGATTTTGGTAAAAATCTGGCAGTGGGAGCCGGATTCGGCGCGATTTGGCAATCTCCGGTAGGGCCGGTGCGTCTGTATTTAGCCAGAGGTAAAGATGATATAGACACCTACACTCGGTTACATATTTCGATGGGACCTGCATTATGAGTGCTCGTCGCCTTGCTAAAGGTTTTTTACTTAGCCTACTGCTGCTATTAATCCTGGTTGTCACCTTGGCATTAACCTCACCTGGTATGCGGCTGGCCATTAATCAAGCCAACCAGCTCGATGGCATCGACATTAATTATCAACAGGGCAGTTTATGGTCAGGCCTGACACTGGGTCAGAGTCAGGTCACATTACCCGGTGTCAATGTGCGTTTTGACGCCGCCTATGTCGATGTTGATTTATCGCGTTTGTGGCTGACTGAGTTAGTTATTAACCAACTGAGTCTCGACAACCTTGCTGTCAGACTGTCACAAAGCCCGCCATCTGCAGAGCCTGAGGGTGATCAAAACCGGATCAATTCACCGATCTATACAAAGATCAACACCCTGAAAATTAAAGATTTTTCAGTCCAAGCAGACTGGGGACAAGTTTCTCTTGCGCAACTCAAAACATCCCTGGTGTTTGACCAGGCTTTGACTATCTCTAACACAGATATCCACAAGCTGGCATTCAACCAGCCAACTAGCCGGCCCAATTCAGCCACAGCGAGTTGGTTTAATCCACAACAACTCTCGTTTGCGCCTGTGGCGGCAGAATCTGTTGATATCCCTGTCGATATCAAAGTCGCCGACCTGAAGATCACCGGGATCCTGATGGACGATCAACCTCTGCTTGACGAGATCCGCACCAATCTAACCTTGTTTAATAGTCAACTAAATCTGGATTTACTGAACATCGATACCACAGACCAATCTGTCTCAGTCAGTGGTAAAGCACAACTATCTCCCGAACTGAATACCGATTTGCGCATTCGAGTATCGAACCAGGCCCCATCTTTGTACCTGAAAGATGTCACTGCGCAGTTGCAAGGTGGCCTTGATGCGCTATCAATAGTCGCCAATATAAGTTTGCTCACCCAAGGCAGTGCAGATTTGGTGTTGAATACCGACCTGACGCAACTTAACTATCCGGCTCACCTGCAATTAAATTGGCAAAACCTGTCGTTACCCGGTGCCAGCGTTGAGCGTGCTTCAGGGACGCTCAATCTGCAGGGACATTTGCATGAGTTCAACGCCCAAGCCCAAACCACAGCGAACATAAACAATGTGGGCGATATGGCCGCCTTAGTCGAAATGAGCGGTGGCATCAGCAACCTGGAGCTCAATCGCCTGACACTCAGCCAACAACAGAATCAGGTTACTACTGTAGGCCACCTGCTCTGGGCCGACACACTTCAATGGCGTGGCCATAGTCAACTGGCTATTAGGGATCTGTCAAATCTGAACCAATTCGAGGCTATCAGCAGCCTGAAACTAGCCGGTCAAACCAGTCACAACCTGACCCTCTCTGCGGATGAGTGGCAGGCTAGTCTGAACCTGCAGCAGCTCCAAGGTCAATATCGTCAACAGCCGATGCAACTTGACGGCTCCCTGATAGTGGATGACAGCTTTAACGTGCAACTAGACCAACTCAGTATCAGCCAAGGCACCAATCAGCTATTGGCAAGTGGTCAACTAGACCGCCAACAAAGCGATGTTGAGTTCAATCTACAACTTCGAGATATTGCCGCGCTGGTGCCTGCAGCGTCTGGTCAAGCGTCTGTTGTGGGCCAGCTAACTGGGTCGTTTGACGCACCACAGTTACAGGCCGAGTTAAATGCAGACGCAATAAATTACCAGGCGATCGATATCGCTACTGTGGATGGCGAGCTAACCTTCAAGGACGAGAACTTTGACCTCTCGCTGGTTATCGATAAGGCGACCAGTAGCAACCACAGTATCGATAAGGCTAACATCGACTTTGCCGGCTCTCTCAGTCAGCACCAGTTATCCGTTAAAACCGCTGGCGGCGACGCCCAGCTCAACATTGAACTGACAGGGCAATGGCAACAAGACCAATGGCAGGGTATCTGGCAGCGCGGCCGGATACGCAGCGATTATGCCCAGCTCACATTGCAGCAGCCGTTCACACTTCAGGTCACGCCTGCAACTCAAAATGTATTGATTATGCCCCATTGTTGGGTAGCAGAGGCGCAAGCCGGCAGCTTATGCCTGGATAAAACGGAATTGGCAGACAACCAGCTAGATTGGGACGTGCGAATAGAAGGGATCCAGGTGATGCCTATATTAAACCGCTGGGTTAAAGCGGTTCCGCCGTTGCAGACTGACAGTGTATTCAACGCCCAGATTGAAGGCCATTGGCCGTTGGATGGCATACCCAATGCACAACTATCTGCCAGCTTATCACCTGCGGATTGGGTATTGAACCGCCGCCAAAATCAAGCCGTTATTGCGGTCACACAGTTGACCTTGATGGGTAAACTGACCCCAGCTAAAGCCCATTTCAGCACTCGAATGCGTAGTCCACAGCTGGGCATGCTGGATGGCCAGTTGACAATTGATGACCCGGCCAATCAAGCCAGTCTGGACGGCAACATCGCCATCAAAAAACTGGATTTGAAGCCGCTGGCAGATATCAGTCATGAGCTGGAAAGGCTAACCGGTGTGATTGGCGGAGACGTAGAGGTAAAGGGCAAGCTTGGCGATCCACAGCTATTTGGCAAGTTGACTTTGTCCGATGCCAGCGTGGCGATTCGCGATGTACCGTTACAAGTAAACCGAGTCAATCAAACACTCTCATTTGACGGTCAGAAAGCCAATTTAGCTGGCACTTTCTTGCTTGGTCAGGGCCAGGGAAATATTCAGGGTGAATTACAATGGCTACCAGAATTACGCCTGAAATCCCGCATCCAGGGGGAGGCTTTAGACATCGCCTACCAGCGCAATATGCGTGCAACACTCAGTCCGGACCTTACTTTTGAACTGAATCCTGAGCAAATCAGTTTGACCGGAAAGCTAGTGGTCCCTGAGGCCTATGTAAAACTGCGTGAGTTGCCTGCCTCAGCGGACTCCCCTTCAAGTGATGTTGTGATAACCGATGTTCCGCCTGCAGAACAAGCATTAGACCGGCGCGTCAACCTAAACCTGCAGGTATTGGTAGACCCGGACGAGAACAACAAGGTGTATTTAGACGCATTTGGACTAACCACCAATATGCAGGGTAATCTGAACATTAACCAACGTAACCAACGTATTCAGGCCGACGGTATCGTCAGACTTATCAACGGGCGATATCGGGCATTTGGACAGAACCTGATTATTCGTACCGGCGAACTACAATTTAACGGCCCTGTCAGTCAGCCACTGCTTTCCGTCGAAGCGATTCGCGACCCGGATTTGACCGAAGACGACGTGATTGCCGGACTGCGACTCGCAGGAAATGTAAACCAACCCCAAATCAGCTTTTTCTCTGAGCCAGCGATGGATGACGCCGCCTCCTTGTCTTACCTGCTACGTGGGACATCGATTAACAATACCTCTGCAGGACAAAGTCAGGACTCTGTTTTAGCCAGCATGCTGATGGCAGCGGGCCTTAGCCGGGGTGAAAATCTGGTTGGCAAAATTGGGGATACTTTTGGCGTAGAAAATCTCGCCTTAGATGCCAGTGGACAGGGAGACGATACCAAGCTTAACCTGACCGGTTACATAGCCCCTGGAGTGCAGATTCGATATGGCGTGGGGGTCTTTAATTCGGCCGCTGAGGTGGCGTTACGCTATGAGATCACCCCTAAGCTCTACATTGAAGCTATGTCCAGCGCGCTGCGTAATGCATTGGATTTGTACTGGCGATTCAGTATAGATAAAGACCAAAAGTCTCAAGCTAAGACGGATTGATGCTGGCTGCAGGGCGGCTAAAGTAGAAACCTTGTCCGTAGCGGATACCTGCATCGCGGATAAAGTCTGCAAGTTCAGCAGTTTCAACGTGCTCAGCAATCAGCATGCAACCTGATTGCTGCAACTGAGTTTTTAACTCGTTTAAATGTGGAAGTGGGGTCTGCTGCCGACCATAATTTCGGATAGTGTCTCCGTCCAACTTAATCCCATCCAAATGTAGTTTGTCCAACAATGCCATTGATGCTGGGCTAATCACGAAACGATCCAACACAAAATGGATGCCCCGCTGCTGACACCAACGGGAAAAATCCTGTACCGCTTCGGTATGCTCCACAGCATCGAGGGCTTTGACTTCCAGGGTAACTTTGCCGGGAGTACGGTAATACCGGATAACAGAATGTAAAAAGGTCAAAAACTGGCCGTCCTGGATGTCCTCAATACACACATTCATCCCCCACGGAGTTGCATTGGTACTGAAATATTCAGCACTTTGGGAGAAAATACGTTCAGCCAATTGCCCCGAGCAGCGTTCCTTCTCGACGATATTCAGAAACTGCGCGGGCAAAAAATACTGTTCATCAGATTTGATCAAGCGAGCCAGACATTCGTAGCCGACAACCCGCGACGTGGTTAAATCAACGATAGGTTGAAAAAATGGCACAACCCGACCAATATCTATCGACTCACTCACCTGATTTATTTGCATCTTACTTGCCGAAAAAGTGACACCAAATCAGCAGTGTAGCGTACATGTGTTGGCGAATCTAAGGATAGCGCGCTTTTTTGTTAAGGATTTGTTGCGAGTCTGCATAGCCTAAATGACAGCTCGACAAACAGGAGGATACTTGGTCTGATCGCAAAACTGCGGTAAAGTCCGCCCCCCTGATGATGTAATAGGATCCCTGTGTGAATAAAGCCCGAGCCAGTCTTGAGCACTTATACCGCGTGTTTACCGCGCCAGAAGGAAGTGACTCTAAGCTAGCCCAAATCGAGCAACACCTGTCGGCCAACCTTGATGATTTTTTATCTCGTCATGTGGTGGCCCGGGCAACCTCGTTGGAGCAAATCGAGAAAGACTTTAGTGACTTTCGGGTGCCTGAGGATCCTGAATTTGTCAGTGATCATGCTGAAACTCTGCTGAATAAACTAGTGGCAAATTCAGTCAATACCTATTCGCCACAATTTATTGGTCATATGACATCCGCCTTGCCTTATTTTCACTTGCCACTGGCCAAGTTACTGGTCGGCCTTAATCAGAATCTGGTGAAAATCGAAACGTCGAAAGCATTTACCCCGCTGGAACGCCAGGTGCTGGGGATGATGCATCAACTTGTTTACCAGCAGGACAGCAACTTTTATCAGCAATATCTGCATAGCGCCTATCACTCGCTAGGCGCATTTTGCTCCGGCGGTACCATTGCTAATATTTCTGCACTGTGGGTCGCGCGTAATCAGTTATTGGCGGCGGACGGCAAGTTTAAAGGGGTTGCTCGTGAAGGGCTCAGCGCCGCGCTACAACACTATGGGTATAAAAAGCTCGTCATAATTACCTCTAAACGAGGCCATTATTCATTACGCAAGGCCGCAGATGCGCTGGGAATCGGGCGCGACAACCTTGTTTCTCTGGATTGTCCCGGCCAAACGTTGGACGCCGCGCAAGCGTTAAAATTAGGTCAGCAAATTCACGCTGAGGGCGGCAAAGTTTTAGCCCTCGTAGGTATCGCTGGTACTACCGAAACCGGTCATATCGATCCCTTGCCAGCGCTGGCTGACGTCGCCAAACAATTGGACTGTCATTTTCATGTTGATGCGGCCTGGGGCGGCGCGACGCTGTTTTCCGATCAATACCGGCATTTACTGCAGGGTATCGAGCAGGCAGATTCAGTAACCCTTGATGCCCATAAGCAAATGTATGTGCCGATGGGCGCCGGAATGGTGCTGTTTAAAGATCCCGCCGCCAGCAATGCAGTGCGCCATCATGCTAATTATATTTTACGTGAAGGGTCTAAAGACCTGGGCGCCACCACGCTGGAAGGATCGCGCAATGGCATGGCAATGATGCTGTACGCCGCGATTCATATATTTGGTCGCCAGGGTTATCAGCTATTAATTGATATTAGTATCGAGAAAGCCAAGCACTTCGCCCGTTTAATTGACCAACACCCAGATTTCGAACTGACCACTGAGCCGACCTTATGCTTGCTCACCTACCGCGTGTGTCCTGAATTTGTGCGCAGGGCGCTGCAACAAAACCCAGAGCGACAGACAGAGATTAATCGCAAGCTCGATGAACTGACCGTGTGGGTACAGAAAAGTCAGCGTGAAGCCGGCAAATCGTTTGTATCCAGAACCCGACTCGAAACAGAGCACTACCCGTTTCAAGTCATCACGGTTTTCAGAACCGTTTTGGCGAACCCTCTAACTAACTCCCGCCATTTACAGGCGATTCTGGCTGAACAACAAGAGCGCGCTCGCCGAGCCCCTGCCTGGCAAGCGCTGGAACGCTTATGTCTGCCCCAATCTGAATCAATCAGTTAAGGATACCGTCAGATTATCAATCAGACGTGTTTTGCCAAGGAAGGCTGCGACTAAAATCACCAAGTCTTTTTCATCGTAGCCTGGCTTTAGTAAAGTGGTGGCTGAACGAACCTCCAGATAATCTGTTTTAAAGCCAGCTTGATTTAGCCCAGCGGCTTGCTCATCAGCTAACTGCTG